>JBCCXG010000876.1:0-2522 GCA_039191945.1 Bacteroidota bacterium | reverse complement strand
GTCATTTATAAGGCTTTCGAAGCCTTGGATAACTCTACATAATTCTTTAGCCCGTTGGCGTATTTGATCGGAGCACTTTTGAACTGTGGTTTGATAAACAGGTGGTTCATCAGCTGACCCAGGATCCCATACTTCATTTGATAGGAAAAAGTGAACCTTGCCAGGGTACCATTTGGCACGGGCGTTAATTCGAGTTTTCCATGCATGAAATGACAAGGGGGTAACATTTTCCCGCCGATGACCTTGGCCGTCATTCCGCTGCCTTCCTGCCATTTGGTAACTTCTTCTTCCATCACACCTACTGGAATCAGTTGGCAATGTCTTGTCGCGCCGACTCCTTGTACTTGATTGGTGGCATAAGACCGCTTGACCAACGGGTGGAAATCAGATATGTTCCCAAAATGCTTGACAACTTCCCAAATGTCTGTCTGATTGGCATGGACCAACGCTTCTCCTTGTACCTGTGTGATCTTTGTCTTTTTCATAACGTCTTTTCCACTGTGTCAATTGGGGAATAAGAAATGAGACATCCTGCTGGAGAAAATGAAAGAAGCGTTGGCGAATGGACGGCAGAAGGTACTTTGCTCAGCCTGGTATCTGTCTGAGGGGTTGTGCCCCATTCTTTAATGGAACTCATGAGTATTGCCACTGGATCATCTCCCAACGCCGTATGGGATGCGTTACGATCATGACTGAAATGAAAAAAAGAAAGCAAAAGCAGTGACAAAGTGCCCTGGTAAGTGTTTACATAGGCAAACTTCCCCTAGATGCCAAAACAATATCTAGACTACCCCATGTCAGGAAACCTGGGTGATCTCAAGAAAGGATGCCAAGCACCGCTTATTTGCTGGGATATTTCATCGATGCATTTCAGTAGGCTTGCCAATAGAAGCAAAAAAAGACTCGAACTGCAGGCCCTGACTGATTATCAAGCGCATAGCCAGTGGGCCATTGACCTTCAGCAGCTATTGGATGCACCCTATCAGGCCTTGGTTCTGACTGATTCTAGCATTGCTATCCAGTGGGTCAATCAGGGCTTTACCCAAATGACCGGATACAACAAGGGAGAAGTGATGGGCCGAAGCCCTAAAATGCTTCAAGGCGCCAATACCTCTCGAAGGTCTCTAAAACGGCTCCGCAAGCACTTGAAGGGAAAGCGATCCTTCTCCGAAGAGTTGATCAACTATCGCAAGAATGGTGAGCAGTACCTCTGCCAGGTTGAAATCCATCCCCTTTTCAACAGCGCCAATGAACTATGTCACTATTTGGCCTTGGAAAATGAGGTGAAATAATCATGAACCCATTTCACGGAACTTGAAACCTGAAACTCAAAACCCGAAAACAGAAACCAGATTACATACTTGCCGTCCCGACGGATATTTGTGGAATATTTTTTGTCTTTTCGTTGATTTGTTGGATCTCAGCATTAATGATTTGATCAAGCATTTCCGCCGCCTCGCCGACCTCTCCTGTTAATTGCTCCACCCTCGCCATCTGAGGCTTTGTGGGCTTCGCGGTAGCGGTGTTAATGGCGCGCATCAGCGATCGTATCTCTTCGTGTAATCTGGGACGTTGACGGTAGGTCATGGCGGGCGGTGGACGCTTCAAGATATCATCCTGCAGATCAGAGATCCGCTTCACGGCACCGTCAATATCTTCTGCCAATGACTCATCTACTCCTTGGTTGCCACCTTGCCCCAATTTCTGTTTCAACTCACCTAACTGTGTGTTGTAGGTGGTGGTGTTGTTGATCATCGTATTCGTTTGAGACAGAAGCTCCCGAAGCTCGAGTAGTGCTTTAGTTTTCTCATCATAATCTGTCGGCGTCAACTCCATTCGAGGATCTGCTCGAACTTCAATGGGTACTTCTAGTACTTCATCATTTACCTTTAGCCGAGCCGTGTAGGTCCCCGGCGACACGTAGGGATACATGGGGCCAGCGAAGAATCCGCCTCCTCCACCAGCCGCTTGCACGGCAACAGCTGCCTCATGACCCAAGTCCCAAACGATTCGGTTAACACCTGCCTTTGACGTAGAATCGGTCAAGGTTCGGATCACATTTCCGGCTGCATCAGCGATTTCGACCGTGGCAATTACGTCTTCACCATCTGCTAAGTAAAAGTTGATGTTGGCGCCAAAGTCCGGATTTTTGGCCTTGTAGTGCCGGTCTCCCAGGTTCTCAATTCTCCAATACATATGCCAAAGCGTAGCCCTCCGAACGGGGAAGAGATGAGCTGATTTTCCATTTGTATCTGACATTTCCTGCAAGGGGCGAATGTCATCCAAAATCCATGCGCCTCGACCGTGAGTTCCCACAATCAAGTCACGATCCCTGGGTTGGATGCGGAGATCTCGCACTGAGACATTGGGTAGGTTATTGTTGATTTTGGTCCAGGAGCCGCCTTTGTCCCAGCTTGCGAAAATGCCATGCTCCATGCCAGCGTAGAGCAGATTTGGATTGATTGGATCCTGGCGTACGACCTTGACGTAGTCATCTTGTGGCAGCCCGTCGCTGATTTTTG
>JBCCXG010000875.1:0-2526 GCA_039191945.1 Bacteroidota bacterium | reverse complement strand
CGGTGTATTCGCAGGGCAAGCTTACGAAAGAAAACTACGGTCGTGACCATCACCCGCGATGCTTCACCATCTGGATGGCAGGCGCGGGGGTAAAGCCCGGCTTCACGTATGGCGCCACCGATGACTTTAGCTACAACATCACAGAAAATCCGATGCATGTACACGATTTTCATGCTACCCTCATGCATTTGATGGGCATCGACCACGAGCGACTGAACTTCAAAACCCAGGGACGCCGGTTTCGGTTGACGGATGTTCATGGGCATGTGGTGAAAGAGGTGCTGGCATGATGGTGCCTATTTCAGCTCTTAACCCGAACTTTCCGAAGAGCATCCATTCGCCTGGTGGCGAAACCGGGGATTGCCGATGGTATGATCCACACAAAGAACCAATGACGCACCTATGGAACCTGAGCGCAGATCAAGTCAAATCTCTTTATCGGGTTTTCAATTGGGATATAAACTTTCCAAATGAAAAGAAGACAATTTGTAAAAGGGTCCGCAGCCGCGTCCACCTTGATGGCGACCTCGCCTGCAAGGGCCTTCAATATCGCACACCCCAATCCGCCCGACAATACCATCATCGGTCACGGGGCTTATCGGTATAGGATCAATCGCGATTGGGCGAAGATGAGCCTGCTGCACCACCCGTTACTCAACTGCCATGAAATGATCATGGATTCCAAGGAGCGGCTGGTGATGATTGGCGATCATACACAAAACAACGTATTGATTTTTGACAAGTCAGGCAACTTGCTGAACTCGTGGGGGACGGCCTATCCGGGCGGCCATGGTATTGCCCTGTCGCCTGAGGGAGAAGAAGACTTTCTCTTTCTGACCGACTCAGGATGGTACCTCAACCAACAGGGCCAATGGATCCATCACAATGGTCGCGTGACCAAGGCCTCAATAGAGGGAAAGGTGATCTTCGATATTGGCCACCCACAAACGATCGGCGTTTATGAACCGGGAACACTATTTTGCCCAACGGAAGTTGCTATTGGGCCCAATGGTGATCTCTACGTAGCAGATGGATACGGGGCTGATTACGTCCTACAATACGACGCGCAAGGCCGCTACATCCGCCACTGGGGCGGGCATGACAATGCGGACGACAACTACAACCTCCAAAACGCCCATGGGGTGGCGATCGATCAGCGGGATCCCGATAATCCGCTGGTGGTATGTACCTCAAGAAGCGAGAACTGCTTCAAGTTCTTTACCCTAGAGGGCCATTACGTGAAGACCGTCTCACTACCCAACATGTACGTATGCCGCGCGGTCTTTGACGGCAGCAATCTCTACGCCGGCGTTTGCTGGTCCAAGCCTAAAGGGGGGCAATTTGATTGGCGGGCCCATACAGGGTTCATCACCGTCCTGGAAGGAGACACGGTGGTTTCCAATCCCGGAGGAACGGCTCCCACCTATGAGGACGGAGTACTCCAGCCCTCTTATCAAGATGAGAATAAGCCCATATTTCATGGACACGACGTGTGCGTCGATGAGGACAAAAACCTCTATGTCTGTCAATGGAATGCCAACCAGACTCCGCCGCTAAAGTTGGAACGTATTTGACAACACGCTAATCCCACCTCTCTCATTGTCCTGGTAGCAAAGCACGATCCAGGTGGACATACCCGCCATCGACAAATACGAACTGCCCCGTGGTATGAGAAGCTCTCTCGGAAACGAGAAAAAGGGCTTGATCAGCAACTTCCTGCGGAGTCGTCATCCGCTGCTGTAAGGGAATGGTGTTTTTGATGCGCTGTAACTTCTCCTCTCCCCTTTCCAAGGTCTTGATCCAGTCATTATAGGCCGGCGTCCAACTCTCTGCAATGATGATCGCATTCACGCGGATATTGAAACTGATGAGATCTACGGCCCACTCTCTGGTAAGTGCAAGCACTCCACCCTTGGAGGCCGCATATCCTGAAGTGCCGCCCTGCCCGGTCAGGGCCACTTTGGATCCGATGTTGAGGATATTGCCCGATGATGCTTTGAGGGCGGGTAGCGCCTCCTTCACGACCATGAAGTAGCTGATCAGGTTGAGGTGCAGGGATTGGAGCAACTCCTCGTAGCTACTGTCCAAATTGACCCCATCGTTGACCCCTACATTGTTGATTACCACGTCAATGCGACCGTATTGGGCGATGACCTTGGCCACGGAGTCCCTGATCTGGTCGGGTCGCGTCATGTCTGTGGGGGCAAACAAGGCATCGGTACCACGTTCCTGCAGCTCTTTTGCATAGTCGTGCCCTCGCGGGTTACGGTCCAAAATGGCGGGTATGGCACCTTCGGCAACGAGTGCTTGGACCATGGTTTCGCCAATGCTCCCCTTCATCCCGGCTGCTCCGGTGATGAGGACAATCTTCTCTGATAAACCTAATTCCATATCGCTCAAAAGTGTACCATGGCTTTGATCACCCCGGTTTCGGGCTTGATCCACGCATCAAAATGACTGATCATCTCCCCATATCCTATCTCATGGGTAATGAAGGAGGAGGTGGGGAATTGTCCTTTTTGTAAT
>JBCCXG010000874.1:0-2541 GCA_039191945.1 Bacteroidota bacterium | reverse complement strand
GTTTGAAGGGCTTGTCGTCTTTGTATTCGTAGCCGGAGATGATCATTCGTGCCACCCAGAAAAACAAGATTTCTGGTGCGGTAACCAGTGTATCGGTGGGATAGAAGTAGTCAAGTTCCTTATTGGCCCCGGGAATGATTTTGCCTTTTTCTTTGTCGAAGTATTCCTCATTGAGGCCATTAAACACCTGCAAGGGGAAGAGCCAGGAAGACGCCCAAGTATCCAGTACATCTTCATCTTGCTGGAGATCGGCAGCGGTCAAGCGGGCATTGCCGCTTTTTTCTTGCGCCAGCGGCACCGCCTCCTCGAGGGTCTCTGCGACCACAAAGTCTTCTTCGCCTTCACCAAAATAATAAGCAGGGATCCGCTGACCCCACCAAAGCTGGCGGGAGATGCACCAGTCACGGACGTTTTCCATCCAGTGATTGTAAGTGTTTTTGAACTTAGGCGGATACAGGAGGATCTCGTCTTCCACCACAACCTGATGGGCTTTGCGAGAGATCTCCTTCATCTTGATGAACCACTGCAGCGATAGCTTGGGCTCGATGACGGTATTGGTCCTTTCGCTCCGACCGATGCGGGTAGTAAACTCCTCATCACCCATCAGGATACCCGCAGCGTCCAGGTCCTTAATGATTTCTTTTCTCACTTTGAAGCGCTCCATGCCGACGTACTTAGGCACGCCGCACTTCTCATTGAGGGTACCATCGAGGTCGATGGTGTCGATTACGTCGAGGTTGTGACGCAGACCGATTTCATAGTCATTGGGGTCATGGGCCGGCGTCACTTTCAGGCAACCCGTCCCAAAGTCCAGCTCCACGTAGTCATCCCCAATAATGGGTACTTCTCGCTCTACAAAGGGCACGATGGCCTTTTGTCCTATGAGATGTTTGAATCGATCGTCCTTGGGATTCACCGCGATTGCCGTGTCACCGAGGATGGTTTCGGGGCGTTGGGTGGCGATGACCACATGCTCGTCCGAGCCGACGATCTTGTACTTGACCGAGTACAGCTTGGAAACCTCTCCGTCCTCTTGGTAAATGACCTCCTCATTTGAAACCGCCGTCCGCGCCTCGACGTCCCAGTTGACCATGCGCAGGCCCCGGTAGATGTAGCCTTTTTTGTACAGGTCTACAAAGACGCGGATGACCGCCTTATAGTAGTCATCGTCCATCGTAAAGGCGGTGCGCTCCCAATCGCAGCTTGCTCCTAACTTTCGCAATTGCTTCAGGATGATACCTCCGTCTTTCTCCTTCCACTCCCAAGCATACTTCAAGAATTCGTCACGGGAGAGGTCACTTTTTTTGATGCCCTTTTCCCGCAGCATTTTGACCACCTTGGCCTCTGTGGCGATAGAGGCATGATCTGTGCCAGGTACCCAACAGGCTTCTTTGCCTTCCATTCGGGCCTTGCGGATCAGGACGTCCTGAATCGTATTGTTGAGCATGTGCCCCATATGTAGCACGCCCGTCACGTTCGGCGGTGGGATCACGATGGAGTAGGGCTCCTTGTCATGATTGACTTCTGCGTGGAAGCACCCGTTCTCTTCCCAGGTCTGGTACCATTTATCTTCTACCGCTTGCGATTCGTATTTGGAGGAAAGTTCCGTCATCGGTCTACTGCCAAAATTTTTGAAGCAGCAAAATTAGGCGAAGTCACCTACTCTGATAGATGTGAGGGTCGATTTCTATTGATGGCGTGCGTCACACGTGAAAAAAATTAGGCCTGCACGAAGGTGCGGGCCCAATCCTCACTAGTAATGTGTGTTTAAGAGTATTAATTCTTATGATCAGTTGAACGGGTTTCGCCTCTAGGTGGCCCATGAAGAGTTTTGAACAGGAAGAATTGTGGTGAATGATTCCTGCTCAAGCGAGAATGATGATTTTTGACTAGCTGATTTAGGGGTTTGGCACTGAAATTGGGACAAAAGAGTAGAGCGTTTTCCGGGTTATTCGAGAAGTTTTCACCCAAACCCAATTCCATGAGTAGCTTTTATGCCATTCTCAGGTCCCACTACCTATTGTGCTACCTCCTCGTGTTGTGCTGTAGTCTGCCGCGTGCTTTTGCCCAAAAAAGCGTCTATTTTCCTTACTTCGATCTGGTCAATGTCGAGCGCGACTACGGGCTGCAATCCTCCTCTTCACAGCTGTTGAAAGCCTACATCGAGGATCATCATGAATTTCAAGTTCTCTTACCAAATAATAACAACGAGTACTATGAGAAAGAGGACCTCACAGCTTCTTTCAAGTATGCCGATGAGCGGGGAGCTGATTTTGTGCTGAGTGGTGCCATTGTGGAATTGGGTGATAGGTATGTGATTTCGCTCGGTTTATACGATATCCGATTTGGTAAACAGGTCTGGCACGATATGTTAAAAGGAAATGTGCGCGAAGATCTTGATCCTCTCCTATCCCGCCTGGGCCGGAGTTTCAATACGCCGACCAAGGCAAGGGACGATGCGACGCTGGAGGAGGTTACCAACTACGAGTCTGAAGTTGTGGAAACGGTGCAAAAAACAATGGGTCACTATTTCGGTGTGTT
>JBCCXG010000873.1:0-2546 GCA_039191945.1 Bacteroidota bacterium | reverse complement strand
CTGTGGTCCGCAACCGATCAGCAGCAGCATGAGGAAAACTGCTGATAGGAGTCGGCGAACCATGACGATATGGTGTGGTGACTTTCCCAAAGTATTCATCTATCCATGAGCCAATGTCGCTCGTTTTAGACCTTCTCAGCGGCTCCTTCATTCGTTTCTCTATCACAAATGATTCGGAGACGAACACAGCGGCGTTGGAGACCGTTGAGGAACGACCTTCACTTGATCCAGGTCTTCCAAAGGAAAAGAATGCTCGGGAGGAGCTATTGATCGATTCTGACCGATGAGTATGTGATCCTAACCCTATGGGGGAGTAGATACTTGTGCAATACGCAATATTGGCAACTATTGGGTCTGGGCAGAGCCATGGTCCTTTGATCGTCCCAGTAGTACGGATTTTAACCCAATAGTATACTATTTTGATTCATAGCTGCCTTTGTGATTCATTTCTAGTCAGAATCGGGTACCTATTGTATCAGACTTGAGATCCTATGAAACCCTTATTCGAAAACATTGCTTCATCCAACGAAAGCTCCTTTAAGTGCTATCACTACGAGAATGAGGAGTTCTCCACGCCGTGGCACTATCACCCGGAGTACGAGCTCAATTTCGTGGTGGAAAGCCACGGGATGCGCTATGTCGGCGACAGCATCAAGCCTTTTTCGGCAGGGGATTTTGTACTGTTGGGCCCGAGTCTGCCCCACTGTTGGAAGAATACAGAGGACCATAAGGGCAAGTCTCGATCCGTGGTCATTCAGTGGAAAGAGGACTTTGTGGGTGAGGGGTGGTTGTCGCGACCGGAGTTTGGAGACGTTCGTCACTTACTGCTCCAGTCGCAGCGTGGTCTACACTTCCCGGCAGCGCAGGCCGCGCCCCTCGGTGAAATGATGGCCGCTTTGGTCGACGCCGATCCCTTCGATAAGTTGGTGGGTTTATTGACCCTCCTAAAACGGCTTAGTGGTCTGTCAGGTGCTGAGTCGCTGTCCAGTCCGGGCTTCGTAGCGGACCTTCGACATGAAACCAATGATCGCATTGACAAGATTTATGCCTATGTCTCGGCCAATTTCCACCGAAAGATTGCCCTGACCGAGATTGCGGAGCTGGTGGCGATGAATCCTGAGTCCTTTTGCCGATTCTTCAAGAAGCGTTTCAATCGCTCGTTCATCACTTTTCTCAATGAGTATAAGATCAGCAGGGCTTGCAAGATGCTCATCGAGACGGACTGGCAGGTGAAGCAGATTGGTTATCAATGTGGCTACGAGAGCCTGCCGTTTTTCCATCGACAGTTTGAAAAGTTCACCGGGAAGAGCCCTTTGGTTTATAAAAGAGAGTATCGGCAGGTGGAGCCCAAGGGCATCTATGCGCATGCTACGCCATTGAACGATTGAGTTAGTATTAAAACCATTTGAGGCGGCTTGTCGAAGGGATATTACGCACATTTGAGCTGCCATGATCGCGACCCAAACCCACGTAAAGCAATGCCTCCGCAGCGCTTTGGTTTTTGCAACAATCATCATAAGCTACTGTGCGTTGGGACAAGATACCCAGCTGGTACTTGGTCAGCAACCCGTCTTTTCGGTCCATAAGGCACAGACCGCACTTGTGATCGACGGAAGAAAGGATGAAACTGATTGGGAACGGGCTATGTCACGAAGACTCGAATACTTCTACCGTGTAGACCAACCCTCGGATCAGCAAAATACTACCTTCCGCATGCTGTGGGATGAGGAGAATTTGTACGTCTTTTTCGAATTGGAGGATCAGTACCTCACGGTGCGGGAAACCGAGCGCGATGGTCAACCTTATTTTGACGATTGCGCCGAGATCTTCCTGATCCCGGCACCGGACAGTTTGGACACCCATTTTGGGTTTGAACTGAATCTCAATCTGGCTTCCAATGACTTTGTGTATTTCAACGACTATTACGAAGGGTCGGATGCTGTCCTATTTGCGTTCAATCCCGAATTTCAAGCTGCGATAACCTATGACGGTACGATCAACAACAATCAAGACACCGACCAGGGCTGGACCCTGGAAATGGCGATCCCATTGGATATTTTTCGTTCCCTAAGTCAGGAAGCTCCCCCAGTTGCGGGTACGCAGTGGGCTTTTCTGGCGGTGCGACAAGATCGAAACGATAATACCGGCAACCGTCGCTCGACTTCGACACTCTTTCCTATTTACGACATCTCCAAAAACGTCCATCAGGTCAATCGATTTGGCTTGATGGAATTTGTGGAGTAAGTTGACAATCCAATGAATAATCCATTACCCAAGCCCATCTTTTTGTTGTTGATCTTTTGGTGCTTCTCCTTGACTGCTGTGACCCAGCAAGTCGAGGGCACACTGAAGAAGTGGCACAAGATCACCCTGAATTTCGATGGTCCTTCCACCTCGGAGACCGATGAAAGCAATCCCTTTCTCAATTATCGGCTGAATGTCACCTTCACCCACACCGCCACTGGCAAAAGCTATCAGATCCCCGGCTACTATGCGGCCGACGGAGATGCGGGCAATACCGGGGCGACGAGTGGGAACCGGTGGCG
>JBCCXG010000872.1:0-2554 GCA_039191945.1 Bacteroidota bacterium | reverse complement strand
CATTGGTTAGGCGGATTGATTCACTGGCCAGCAAGATACTTTTTCTCATAGTACCGGCAAAGATGAGTTATGTCACAAGTTTTGCATTTCGGTGTTCTTGCGACACAGATGTATCTGCCGTGAAGAATGATCCACTGATCAGCTTTTGACACTGCTTCAGTGGGGAGGTGCCTCATGAGTTGCTTTTCGACCTCTAGCGGGGTCTTGGCATTTTGGGTGACGAGACCCAAGCGACGGGCAACACGAAATACGTGTGTATCCACTGCCAGGGTCGGTTCATGGAATAAAACAGCCAAGATCACGTTTGCAGTTTTGCGCCCAACTCCGGGGATTTTCATCAGATCTTCCCTCGTAGATGGCACTTCACCCATGAACTGCTCAACCAATACCTTACCGAGGCCGATCAGATGCTTCGTCTTGTTATTGGGGTACGAGATACTCCTGATGTAGGGAAAGACGTCGTCAAACGACGCAGTGGCCAAGTGCCGTGGGGCTGGAAAATGTTGAAAGAGTGAGGGAGTGACGGTATTCACCCGCTTGTCAGTGCATTGGGCACTGAGTACCACCGCTACCAATAGTTCGAACGGAGAAGCGTATCGAAGCTCTGTTTCAATGTTTGGTTCCAGTCCGTCAAGGAACCGGAGGAATGCTTCGTAACGCTCTTTCTTGCGCATGACCCAAAACTAAGGATCATGCGTCGAAGTTCGTCAAAGAGATGCTAGTGTTGAAAATCCCCCACCTCGAATCCTTTCGAGTAGGCCATGATTTTTTCCACCGCCCGACGAGGTGCTTTGAAAGCAACCTTGTTGAGGCCTTCCGTGATCTCTTCTAACTCCAGGAGCCGTCGTCTGAGGGCTCCGTTTTTTAGGAGTTGATATTGTAAGTCATTTTTCTCGCGTGGCGTAAGATCGTTGTATAAGAATCTTACTAGATCATTTTCTGTAAAAGTTTTTGTCATAGGCAACATTACTCTGCTTTAATTTCTTCCTTAAGTTGATCAAAGCATACCTCATCCTGCCCAGTGCGGTGTTGATACTAACACCCGTTACGTCCGCTATCTCCTGGAAGCTCATCTGCATGTAGTGACGCATCACGAGCACTTCCTTCTGAGCCTCCGGCAATTCCTGGATGTACTGCTTGAGAAGATTATAGGTATCCTGCTTGATTTGCTTATTCTCGATTGACTCCTCAGAGAACTCTAACGTGTTGAACACGCTACTGCCATCCTCCATCACAATTGTCGGATAGCGCTTGTCCTTTCTGAACTGATCAATCGCCAGATTGTGTGCAATTCGCAGGATCCATGGCAAGAATTTGCCCTCCTCATTGTATTTCCCTGACTTCAGCGTGCGACTCGCCTTAATAAATACCTCCTGCATCAAATCCTCAGCTAGGTATCTATCTTTTACAATCAATAAAATAGTGGTGAAAACCCGATCCTTGTGTCTTTCAACCAACTCTGCAAAGGCCTCTTCGTCTCCCTTAACATACGCTGACAGCAATTGACTGTCATCTAAACTTACTCTGTTCATGTATTTCACCTGTTAGTTAACGTAGAGGTCTATACCATATTGTATCGGGGTTAGATTTAAAAATTAGTTGTTAGCAGAATACCAAATCTATATGAATAGTCGATTTAAGCAAATATTTCTTCTGTCTATTTTTGTAGTCAACTTAAGAGAGCGAAACCCCTAAAGTCAATTCGAAGTTTTTCTCCCTAGTAGACACACAATACAAGCAAAAGCTTCCCTTATCCTCCAAGATGCATGAGTGAACCGGTGAAAAATGGTGTGGATCGGCTAGATCCCAAGCAGTACATTATAATCAAAGGCGCAAGGGTCAATAACCTAAAGAATATTGATGTCGCCATTCCCAGAAATAAACTTGTGGTGATCACCGGACTTTCGGGTTCGGGGAAGTCGTCACTGGCCTTTGACACCTTGTTTGCGGAAGGCCAGCGCAAATATGTGGAGAGCCTGAGCTCGTATGCGCGGCAGTTTCTAGGCCGCATGGAGAAGCCAGAAGTGGACTATATCAAAGGTGTATCGCCGGCGATAGCCATCGAACAAAAGGTCAATACGAGGAATCCTCGCTCTACGATAGGTACAACGACCGAGATCTACGACTACCTCAAACTGCTCTACTCAAGAATCGGTAAAACGATATCGCCCATCTCTGGCAAGGAGGTCAAAAAGGATACGGTGACAGACGTGGTGGACTATATCCTGTCGATGCAGGAGGGGCAGCGGGTCATGGTTTTGGCACCACTTCCGCAGAGGGAGAGAAAAGTCAAAGATGAGATGAAAGCCCTGATGAGCAAGGGATTCACTCGTATCTATGTCAATGGGGAGATGTACTTCATTGAGGAGATTCTAGACAGTCCGCCCAAGGGGACCATCGAAATACTGATTGATCGTACGGTGGTCAAGCACGACGAAGAGACGCAGTTTCGCCTATCAGATTCGGTCCAGACTGCTTTCTTTGAAGGCGAAGGTCAGTGCATCGTTCATGTGGTGGATCATGAGCGGAAGACATTTTCTGATGTCTTCGAACT
>JBCCXG010000871.1:0-2554 GCA_039191945.1 Bacteroidota bacterium | reverse complement strand
TTGGTCTCCATATGCTCTCCAGGGGGCTCATTGGCCTCTTTGCCGGCACCAATTTTGCCGGCTGCCAGGTTGGACATCTCGGTGTAGGTCACGTCATGATTATTGACCGTAGCGTCCTCCTCATCATTGTTGAAATGCCAAACCCCTACATAATCAGTGTCCCACGTGGCTGTCGAGGATTGATCAACGCTCACGCTGGCGTTGCCATAATACATGTAGATCTCCTTGTCTGTACTTCCCGTGAGATCGGTATTGACCCAGGCGACTAAAGCTCCCGTCCCGTCATCAAAGGTCTCTAGTTCATGATCCAATACAGTGCTCCCGTCACTATCCGTGAAGAGAATATCATAGCCATCGGTATTTTGGACATTCGCAGCGAGGTCTGCATCGCTGGCCAGGCTAATCAATGCAGGAAAACCAGTATGCGAACCAAAGATGTCGGCACCATCCAGGGTGATCTTCTTTCGGTACGCGTAGTTATTGACATTGCTCACTCTGATACCGATGGCCAAAGATGGGCTGTAGTTGGTACATACGTTGGTCACCGCCAATCGAAAGTAAGTGGGGGAAGTAAGCGAACCGGTATTTGCAGAGGTTGATGTCTGCCCCACCATATCGCTCCATGCAGAGTTGTCAGGGGAAGACTGCCACTGCAAGGTGGCAGCACCATCTTGTCCGGAGACAGTGATGGTTGTGGCGTTACCACTTTCTACTTCCGAGTCCACTGGCGTCAGTGAACCGGTGGCTACCGTGCAAAATGGCTCCTCAGTGCCCAGGGTCTTGATCCAATTTCCCGGGCCTGGATCACGCTGATTATTGTACTCGGTTTGAACCCAGTTGTCATCGTGTACCACACTAGAGATGCGAGCCTCATCGATGATGCCCTCGTACCACCAGTCCCGCAGAGCATGACGCCCGATTTTGGCCGTCACGGTTTCTGGATCTGGCGGGCCATCGGTGAGGTCGTTTGTATTCACCAGCACTCCATCCTGATACGTCCGCATGCGATCTCCGTCCCACGTCGCGGTCAGGTAGTACCAGGTACTACCGACCGGGCTGTTATATTTATTTGCTTCAAAGCCATCGATGCTATGTTGGAAGAAGAAGGACTCACGAAAAACTCCACTGCTGTGGTTCCAGCCTAAGTTGTAATTGCCTTCCCGCATGATGATACCTCCATCCGTACCTCCTGCCGGAGCCGCATCCGCATAAACCCAAGCCGAAATGGTGAAGTTGGTCAAATCATCGGAGTAACCTGTATCGTAAAAGTCGCCATCATAAGCACAATCCACTCCTGGGTTACAAAAGTCTGTCGTGCCACCGCTGAAATAGCGCGCGTTTCCGATGTAACCCGTGACAGAAGCAGGGGCCGAAGTTCCAGGGGTGGAGCCATTTCGTCCGTATGAACTAGCATCTGTGCCATCACTCTCCATGTGATATACCAGTTGATAGTCAGCGTTGTTCCAGGTATCAGAAGCGTCCGTAGAAGGATCCGACGCAGAGGAATTCCCGTAATACATATACAGTACCTTGTCTGCACCCGGCGTGAGGTTGGTGCGTACCCACGCTACAATTTCGCCGGTGCCCGATACGTAAAGCTCCAGGTCATGATCAAGCTCGGTTGCACCATCACTTTCGGTAAAGGCAATATCATGCCCATTGGCCATGGCCGCTGCCTGGACGTTGGCATCCGTGAGACGGATCAGAACGGGGAAGTTGTTGTGATTTGCACTCCCAATGATCTCAGTACCATCGATGGTGATTTCCTTGCGAAAGTCATAGCCTGTCAGCCACTGACCGTAGGCTTGGCTGCCTAAGCAAACCAATAATCCAAGCACGAATATCAAACGATATCCAAAAAGAGATTGACTTGATGTCGATCGACCCTTGTCTACACAAAAAATTGGCGATGTAGTGGCGTCCATAACATTAACGCATTATCCGTGATTGGTGGGATATTACTAAGGTATTTTGTACAGAGCGTTAGGGAAAGGGGCTTGGCATGAATGGGACAATCCCGTTATTGAACTGGAATAAAACGGGAATCCTAAAGTGCCTTTGTGAGTCAATGACCCGGAGAGAGCAATATTTGAGAAGAATATTCGAAGACAAAGTCTTGTATTCTGTTGTCTACCAGAGGCTTACATTTAAGATATGGTGAGACCTCAAACAGCAGTGTGTTATTGGGACCTTAGCATCAGGAGTAGCATGTTGTATTATCGCTTTACCTGGGGGCAACCGGTGTCGATCCTTGACTCATTTTTACTTTCGCTTAAAGCCAGTCCGTTGTCTCGGTTGATCGATCGTTCCATGTATCCTCTTGATGCCTTAATGATCAAGACACTTTCCAGAATATCTATCTGTACAAGTGCCGCATCATTGTGTCACTTTCTCGACTGCATCCTCAGGAGTTCTGTATGGTTGGAAAGGAATCGACAATAAGTTACCCAAACTCGTGTTCTCTTCGGCCTTCATGTGGGTATCGACACCGTATTGCAGCTCGTGTATATCGTCGACATAATGAAAGGTACCGAACATACGATCCCAGATCGAG
>JBCCXG010000870.1:0-2555 GCA_039191945.1 Bacteroidota bacterium | reverse complement strand
GTAGCCGGAGGCATTGTCTTCTTTCTCCAGTATGAGAGCAAAACGCAGCAGTACATCGATCAGGCCAAGGATACGATCGTGGAGCTTCGCCGGGAAGTGCGAGAGATCACAGACAATGCCAGGAGATTCAAAGAGAATCAGGAAAAGATCGCCAAGGACCTCAAAACACGCGTCGATCAGCTGAACGCCCTCAACCAGGACTATCAGGACCAGGTACAGGAAAGGAATGCAATCATCGATACGCTCGCTGAGGAGATGAGAAAGGCGTTAGCAATGCCTTCTATCGATTCGATCGCGGTGCTGAGTGATGAACAAATTGACGCTATCTTAAATTTTGACCAATGAAGCATTTAATGACCGTTTGCTGGTTGGGGTTATGGTTGATCCCAGCCGCGACTAGCGCCCAGGAGTTTGATGGTACAAGAGACCTGAAGGTTTTCGAAGGAGACGTTGTGACCATTACGGCCGAGGAAGCTTTTGTCATTTCAACGCAAACCAAGGCCACCATTGACACGCTCAAGATCTACTATAAGGCCCTCAAAAAACAGGAGCAGCTGCTGCAAAAGAGAGAAGAGCAACTCATTCAAGACCTGGAAAAGGCCATGGCCGATTTGGAGAAAGCCAAGATCCCTGCGGATGAGCTGCAAGCCATGGAGGCCGGCTTTCAAAAGCTTGTGGATGACCTGGAAAGTGACATAGATAACCTCGAGGCCCAAAAGCAAGACCTGGAAGCGCACATCGAAGATCTCAAGAACCTCGACAAGGACCTGAAGAAAGTCAAAAGAAACCTATGGAAGGCCTCCGTCGCCAATACGGCAGAAAATTGGATGAACCGAATAGGTGGATTGCTGATTGGTGCCGCTGCAGTCGCGGTGGCGGTCGCGGCCAATTAGGACCCTGACCAAACAGTGTCCGTTACCGTATTTATGCTCACGACTGAGATGACGTGTTCGTACTACCGTGCATCGGCTTTCTCCCTCCCGTACCGCTTGAGGTGCAAGTCGGCTTCTACGGTGCGCAAAGTGGTATTGTCAATTTTGTAAAACCACATGGCTCCGGCCGCCATGAGGAAAACCGCCGCCGGAAGTATGGCGCACATGACCTGAATGCCACTGATCACCGATGCTGTTTGCTGTTGGTTGGCCACAAATCCGACGAAGGACAAGATAAGGCCTGGTATGGCTGCTCCTACTGCCCCACCAAACTTCATGGCAAACATCGAGGAAGAGATGGTCAATCCGGCGGTGTTTTTACCGGTCAACCATTCTCCGTACTCGGAGCAATCCGTATACATGGCAAACATCAGGGTGAGACATGAACCCAGGGTCATAAAGCCAAGGACGTGTATGACTACCGCCCACCAATAACCATCCGCAGAGATGAAATACCCCCCAATCCTAACAGCACAGCATGACCGGCACACATGCCCATCAGGAGATAGTGCTTTTGGAAAAACCTGGTCAGAAAGGGCGTTATGAGCGTTCCTACGATCTGTCCCGCCAATCCGGACGCGGTGAAAATGGCGATTCGATCGAAGAAGAAGATCACAGGACTATCATCCGCGCCAAAATAGTACTTCACGTAGTAGACGACGCTGGTCGCCCGGGCCGCGATACCCACAATCAAGAGGATGCTCATGACCGATAAGGCGATCCAGGAGCTGTTCTTCAGCAATGCCGCGAAGTCGTCTTTGGCACTGGACTGATGCTCTACGTCAGGTTCGATGCGCTCGCGTGTGGTGAGAAAGACGATAAAAAAGATCACCACCGCCAGCGTCGCGAAGAGCGCCATGGTCAGTCGAAAACCCTTTGTATCATCCCCACCCCCAAAATAGGTGGTGAGCGGTGTGGCAAAGAGCGTAATCAATAAGCTACCCAGTCCGGCGAAGATGAATCGATAGGTTGTGGCTTTGGTCCGCTCCTCTGCCAGCGGATGGATGACCGCTAATAGTGCAGAGTACGGGACGTTGATCGCGGTATAGGCGACAAAGACGAGGATGTAAGTAACGTAGGCATAAATGAGCTTTCCCGTATCGGATAGCTCGGGACCCAGAAACACCAAGTAGCCCAGCAAGCCATAGGGCACCGCCACAAAAAGCAGGTACGGCCGGTATTTGCCCCAGCGGGAGTCGGTGCGGTCTGCGATCAATCCCATCCCCGGGTCAGAGATGGCATCGATAATCTTGGAGACCAGGAACATAATGCCGACAGCTGCAGGTGCCAGTCCCCAGATATCCGTATAGTAATACAGCAGGAAATAGCTGAAAAATCCCATGTAGAAGTTGGCGGCCATATCTCCGAGGCCGTATCCCACCTTCTCCGTGATCGACAAGGGTGACGTGTCTGAGTTTGGGCTTTGAGAGGGTTTCACATCTACTAGGTCGGTAGCTGGATTGGAAGATAAATGATTCCAGGGACTTCGTTTCTCCATTTGCCGGGGTCGTTGGGGATCCAGCAGGGCAAGGGCAGGGCGAATCGCTAACTCCTGAGGGGCATAAGTGATGAGAGTTTGGTACCTTTTGACCTGGTCAGATCCCCTACCCAATGAAACGTAAG
>JBCCXG010000869.1:0-2569 GCA_039191945.1 Bacteroidota bacterium | reverse complement strand
ATACGCACTTTTGTGATGATCGACCGACAAACGGGTAAGGAAAAGGTAATCACACGTCCCGGACTCTACACGGATGACAACTCGCACCTGTCCATACAAGGCAATAAACTAGCCTGGGCAGAGAGGACAGTAGACGAACGATGGGGCAACCAAAACTTTTCCGTCGTGACGACCTACGACCTGCAGCAAAAGAAAAAGCGCAAGATCACCAAACGATCCAAGTACTTCTCTCCGGATATCTCTCCAGACGGTACACGCATTGTCGTATCAGAAGTGCCTGAGACCGTCCAGTTTGGGCTACAAATCATCGATGCCACCAGTGGCAACCGACTGAAAGCCATCGAAAAAGAGGCCAACTATTTCTTCGGCTTTCCTCGATGGGTGGATAATGAGCGGGTGATTGTCGTTGTGCAATACAACAGTCAGCAAGGTCTGGCGATCATCGACACAAGGGATAGTAGCTTCGATTGGTTGATTCCATTGCAAAGCGAGCACCAACTGAGTTACCCTCGGGTACGGGATGGTTTCGCCTACTTCAACTCAACGCGGACCGGTATCGACAATATTCACGCCATAGACATCAATACCAAAGAGGAGTTCCAGGTGACCAGCACTTTACTCGGAGCCTTGCAACCCGTCATTTCACCTGATGGGACTACCCTGGTTTACAGCGAATTCACTGTGGAGGGTTGGAACTTGATGGAAGCGCCTATCGACAGGGACCTATGGCGACCCATTCAATCCAGCTATCCTACAGAAATCGACTTCATCAAACCCGCCCTAACCCAAGGAAGTATTCTGGACGATGTACCCAACGAGCAATTTCCGGTCGCACCTTTCAACAAATCAGAAGGCCTCTTCCAGGTACACAGTTGGAATCCCGTGGCCATCCACCCCAACTATGGGGCTCAGGTCGCGATGGGAAACAAGATCAGCACGCTGAGCGGTGCCGCTAGCTATCAGTTCAACGTCAACGAGGAGCGAGGAAGCTGGGGAGTCAACGCTACGCTGGCAGAGTGGTACCCGGTGATTACGGCTAGTTATGACCGATCCAACCGCAGCCGAAATACACTCGTCTATTACGAAGAAATTAGCTCCAACCCTCCGGACACGACGCTGCGGTTCATCGCAGATAGCGAATGGGATGAGGATGACATTTCCGTCGGAGTGACGCTCCCTTTCAATCTGACCAGCGGAAACCACTTCGGAAACCTGCAGCTGGAGACCAACTATCACCACATATTTTTCAGCAATTACATGTACGATGTAGGTGGCGTCGGTGAGGCAGGAAATATCACTAGGATCGATCAAAACTTCGGCGCGGCGGAGGTCAACGTGGAGTTTAGTAGGTTTCAAAATAGGGCCATTCGGCAGGTCAACCCTCGTTGGGGACAGATCGTAGATATCTCGTACCGCAGGACGCTCGGCACGGATAGATATGAAAGCGACTATTTCCATGCCGTCGGTCGCTTCTTTCTACCGGGTATCGTTCGGACACATTCCCTATCCGTCAGACCGGGGATCAAGTTCGAGGACATGAGTGATACTTACAAGTTTAGAGATAACTTCTTCTATGCCCGTGGATGGGGCGCTTCTTTTGCGGACAGGGTCTGGCGCATCGGAGTAGATTATACCTTCCCGGTATGGTTACCAGACATCGCCCTGGGACCGTTTATCTTCATCAAACGAGTGAAGCTCAGTCCCTTCTACGACTTCAGCCAGTCCACCTTCAATTCGCGCAGCCTCGACGAATTAGAGCCCTTGACGCGGCAGAGTTTCACCGGTGAACTTGCCGGTTTCACCGAGGATAGAAGTTCTGTCGGTGCTGAGCTTAGGTTTGATATCCGGGTTTTGCGCTTGCTGGAAGCTGATATCGGCATACGGTACAATTATCTGATAGAGACCGAACAGACCAATGACCCGCACGTATTCACCTTCGTCCTAGGGGGAATCAGATTCTAGCATCGCGTCGTTACAATTCATCCGCAATATCTGACGAGTGAGTCCCTTTGTTTTTTCAATGGGTGTCGCAGAGAAATTCTTTGCTAAAAAAACGACATGCTTACTCAATCGCTTCTAACCGCCCATGTGATCTTTGGGGCCATCGTGCTCCTACTCGGCCTGTGGATCATGCTGCGTCCAAAGGGCGACCGTCGCCATGTCTTGATCGGTTGGGCTTACGTCATCAGTATGTGGGCCATTTGTTGTTCGGCATTTCTGCTGGTAACGTTTCACCGGTTTAGCTTCTTTCTGATGGTGGTAGGTGTGCTGACCTTCTACTTCTCCTTTGCGGGTGTACGGGTCATTCGAAGGAAAAAGGACGGAGGTGAAAAGTGGTTTGACTGGGCCGTGAGTGCGCTGACCCTGGCCTTTGGTCTGGGGCTGATTGGTTATGGCATCTACGTGGCCTTCCTCGTTCAGGGCTTTCATGTATTGACACTTCTCAGTTCGATATTTGGTATAGGTATGACCCGAATGGGTTGGAAAGATCTTCGTTTCTTCCTGGCTCCGGAAGGTAGGGAGAGGCAGTGGTGGCTCTACCAGCACATCAGTGCCATGGGAGGTTCTT
>JBCCXG010000868.1:0-2579 GCA_039191945.1 Bacteroidota bacterium | reverse complement strand
CTCGAAACCGGCGGAGGGTCTTTCAGCCGGGGAACGCTCAGCACTCATAGACTACTATTTCGCTAACTATTCCTCCAACTACCAGGAGCAAACCCACCAACTGTACCTGGCCCGAAGGGCACTGGTCGATAGCGTGGAAAACGTGCAGGAGGTGATGGTGATGAAGGAAATGGAGGCGCCTCGTCCGGCCTACGTGCTCGATCGGGGCGTTTATGACAACTATGGCGAAGCCGTCTACCCAGGAACGCCCAACAGCATCCTACCGTGGAAAGATGACCTACCCAAAAATCGACTGGGGCTTGCCCGCTGGCTATTTGACGAGGACCACCCGCTGACCGCAAGAGTCGCGGTCAATCGCTACTGGCAGAATTACTTTGGGCGCGGTATCGTCCGTACGACCGAAGACTTTGGGAACCAGGGAGAGCTTCCGAGTCACCCTCAGCTACTGGACTGGTTGGCCTTTGAGTTCGTGGCGTCCGGATGGGACATAAAAGCGCTGCAAAAGCTCATCGTAATGTCAGCCAGCTATCGACAAAGCTCTTTGGGAAAGGACGATCTCATGGAAGCGGATCCAGACAACCTATGGATCGCGAGGGGACCTCAAACCCGACTCTCCAGTGAGATGGTCCGGGACAATGCACTCGTCGCCAGCGGGCTGATCAATCAACGCATCGGGGGTGAGAGCATACGGCCTTATCAACCCGAGGGACTTTGGGCGATGAACAGTGATACGTACGTTCAAGATACGGGCGAGGACCTGTACCGTCGAAGCCTGTACGTCATATGGAAGCGAACCGTTCCCCACCCGACCCTACAGACCTTTGACCAGCCGGAACGCACCCAGTGCACCGTGCGGCGGCAAAAGACCAACACGCCGCTACAGGCCCTGGTCTTGCTCAATGACCCGACTTACGTGGAGGTGGCCAAAGTGCTGGGAGAGCTGATCACGGCATCCAACAATGAGGTCGAGGGCATCACAAAGGCCTACCGTCGACTTACCGGGCGACTACCGACCGACGAAGAAATTCGACTACTGGTGGAGCTCAAATTCCAGCAGCTCAACAAATTCAAAGCGGCTCCAGACAAAGCATCAGGATGGCTCAATGCCGGTGAATACGCCCTTGATGACGACCTGGAAAAAGCCGAGGTAGCCGCCAATGCCGTTGTGGCAAGTGTGATCATCAACTCAGACGCGACCATCACCAAAAGATAAGCCTATGTGTCAACACGAGACCTTTAGAAGCCATCACCCCGATCTACAAGACACCGAGCGAAGGATGGATCGGCGGCAATTTCTGACCAAAACCTCGATGGGGTTGGGGGCATTGGCCTTGGGATCGCTGCTCAACGGCAAGCAACTCCTGGCGTCACCGACCTCCCATTCACCAATGGCAGGACTTCCCGGACTGCCCCATTTCGCTCCCAAAGCAAAAAGAATTGTTTATCTCTTCCAGAGTGGCGGTCCCTCGCAGTTTGAAACCTTTGATTACAAACCTAAACTCAGGGACCTGTTCGGTACACAGTTGCCCGAGTCGGTGCGAGGAGGTCAACGGTTGACGGGCATGAGTGCCCAACAGACATCACTTCCTATTGCTCCGTCGATGTACGACTTCCAACAGTATGGAGAAAGCCGGGCCTGGGTCAGCGAGATCATGCCGCACACCGCCCAAATCGTGGATGACCTATGTTTTGTGAAATCCATCTATACCGAGCAGATCAACCACGATCCCGCCATTACTTTCTTCCAAACGGGACATCAGCTGGCAGGGCGGCCTTCGATCGGCGCATGGTTGAGCTATGGACTTGGATCCGACAATGACAACTTGCCCACGTTCATTGTGCTGGTTTCCAAAAAAGGGGGTGGCCAACCCCTGTACGCTCGCCTCTGGGGCAACGGCTTCTTGCCGACAGAGCATCAAGGGGTGCAGTTTCGATCGGGGAAGGATCCGGTCCTCTTCCTGAACAACCCGGAAAACTACGATGGCCACGATCGTGCGGAGATGCTGGATTATTTGCGCAAAGTGAATGAAGTACAGTACGGCCTTTACGGTGATCCGGAAATCAACGCTCGAATCGCGCAATATGAAATGGCTCACCGCATGCAGACTTCCGTGCCCGAGGTGACGGATCTTTCGGACGAGCCGGACTACATTTTTGATATGTACGGAGAGGACAGCCGGGACCCGGGGACCTTTGCCGCCAATTGCCTGCTGGCCCGGAAGCTGCTGGAAAAGGACGTCAAATTTGTGCAGCTCTATCAGCGCGGCTGGGATCAGCACACCTACCTTCCCGGAGGCATCAAGAATCAGTGCAAGATCACGGACCAGGCGACGGCCGCACTCGTGAAGGATTTGAAACAACGGGGGCTACTGGAAGACACCCTGGTCATTTGGGGCGGTGAGTTTGGCAGGACGGTGTATTCGCAGGGCAAGCTTACGAAAGAAAACTACGGTCGTGACCATCACCCCCGATGCTTCACCATCTGGATGGCTGGCGCGGGGGTGAGGCCTGGTTTCACTTATGGGGCCACCGATGACTTTAGCTACAACATCACAGAAAATCGTGTACGTGCATCGGAT
>JBCCXG010000867.1:0-2600 GCA_039191945.1 Bacteroidota bacterium | reverse complement strand
TGCAAGGCGATAAAGTACCCTCGCCCCGACATTGGCGTCCCAATCTCCGACTCCAGGACTGACTTCACATAGGTCAAAGCCCACGATCTTACGACCCGAACGCACCACGCTTCTCAGTAGGAAATCCAATTGGCCAAACGAAAGACCCCCAGGCACCGGTGTACCCGTATTGGGACACAAGGCAGGATCCAGACCGTCTATATCAAGACTGATGTAGACTTGCTCCGGCAACGTATCGACTATATCTCCGACGATCTCAGACCAGTTGCGGTTCAAGAATAGGCCTTCATTGATATCATCGTCGTAAAAGACGTGAATCGGCTTCTGAGACTCCTCTACTACCTGCTGCTCTTCTTGACAGTAGTCCCGAATACCCACTTGCGTCAAAGAAGAGACCCCCGCTATCTCCATGGCATGAGTCATGACGGAAGCATGAGAATACACAAACCCCTCGTAGGCTCGACGCAAGTCCATGTGGGCATCTATCTGCAAAATACCAAATGAACCCTTACCACCTATGGCCTGCATAAGCCCTAAGGACGTAGAATGATCTCCTCCCAACAGCGCAACCGTCTTACCATCTGCAAGGTGCGCACTGGCAAGATGACGGACATGTGCCACCATTTGCTTGCACCCTTCATTCACCCGGTCCATGGCCGCCTGGTCCGGAACAATACCTTCCTCCAATGCCTCAATGACCAAGCGAGCATCCCTTCGCAGTCGCTCAGACCACTCCGCCCACTCGGACTCGATGCGAGAAAGAGCCAAAGGATAGGTCCAGGGAGATGCGATACCAGATATTGAGAAGTCCAATTGTAAGGAAGCATCGAGAATTGCCGCCGGCCCCCAGCTCGTCCCATCACCGTAAGATACCGTCACATCCCAAGGCATCGGTAAAATGACCAGATCTGCTTCTTTTTCAGAGTAAGGGAAGCCGAACAAGCTACCTTTCCTGCCTACACCATTGGGGTCAAAAGACATACAATCTAGCTTATTTCGCCAGGAGAAAGATATTTGACGAACTCGCCACTTTTCTCCCCGAGATGTGCCCACTCCAGCCGCTCTATCTTCAAATGCACCATACTACCTGGCTCCATGTTGTCCACCCCATTTCCGGAAATGAACTCGGCCAGATAAGTGATCGTAGGATTGTGGCCAACAAAGAAAACATGGGACAAAGACTCACTCACTCGATTGACAGTCTGCAAGAACGTTCTCACGGAGGCTTCATACAATTCCTCGACCTCCTCAACCATGCCCGACATTCCTCGGGGTTCGGTAATGAGGTCAGCTGTTGTTAGCGCTCTCGCAGCTGGGCTGGTGTACACCTTATCCATTTCGATTTTGTGCTCATCAAGCCAGCGTCCCAAATGCCGCGCCAAGCGCTCTCCTTCGGCCGTAAGACGTCGATCGAAGTCAACGCCAGACGTATTCTCCGCAATGGCATGTCGAACCAAATAGAGATTTTTAACCATATTGTGCCGGGAACTGTTGAATTTGCGATGAAGTAAACAAAATAATAAGTCAATGCCAAGTTGGCTTGGAGTTTACAATCTGAACATCACATCTTTGAATCTGAAAATGCCGCATAATGGGTAAAAATCTTGTCATCGTTGAGTCGCCAGCCAAGGCGAAGACCATTGAAGGATACCTGGGGAAAGACTTCGAGGTGACCTCTTCCTATGGACATGTCCGCGACCTTCCCAAAGGTGACAAGGCCATTGACATCGCCAATGGATTCAAACCGACTTATGAAGTCTCGGCGGACAAGAAAGACGTCATTAAGCAATTACGAAAGCTCTCGAAGGACGCAGAGACTGTCTATCTAGCGAGTGATGATGACCGCGAAGGAGAAGCCATCTCTTGGCACCTGAAAGAGGCACTCGACCTTCAGGATCAGAACACCCGACGGATTGTATTTCGGGAGATTACAAAAAATGCAATACTCAATGCCATTCAGAATCCTCGGGGAATCGACCTGGATCTGGTCAATGCCCAGCAAGCGCGCCGGATCTTAGACCGGTTAGTGGGATTTGAGCTTTCTCCTATTCTTTGGAAAAAGATCAAAACAGGCCTTTCCGCGGGTCGAGTACAATCCGTGGCTGTGCGCCTGGTGGTTGAACGTGAGCGCGAAATAGAAAAATTTAATCCCATCTCGTCCTTTAGGACACTTGCCTATTTCTTACTATCTGGTGGCAAAGTGCGGCAGGCCGAACTCAACAAGAAATTTAAGACGGAGAAAGAAGCTGAGGAATTCCTGGAAAAGTGCAAAGCTGCTGATTTTAGTATAGAAAACCTGGAGACCAAGCCCTCCAAAAAATCACCGGCGGCACCTTTTACCACTTCCACCCTGCAACAAGAGGCCAGCCGCAAACTAGGCTATTCGGTCGCGTACACGATGTCCCTAGCTCAGAAGCTATATGAGGCAGGGAAGATCACTTACATGAGGACAGACTCTGTGAACTTATCCTCTGACGCAGTCAGTGGCGCCAGCAATCAGATTACCTCAGCGTTTGGAGAGGACTATCTGCAGACCAGGGTGTACAAAACAAAATCACAATCGGCACAAGAGGCACACGAGGCGATCCGCCCGACGAATT
>JBCCXG010000866.1:0-2606 GCA_039191945.1 Bacteroidota bacterium | reverse complement strand
GACTTCTTCTTCTACATCCAATCCAGCACCTAAGTCATCGTAAGTGCGTTGGATACTTTGCTTGATGCGGCTCATCGCTGAACTCCACCGATCGTCTTGTACACTGATCTCGTGAAGTCGAACATCCATATCGCTAACTTCTGAGGGCTTATATCCAACAACCAACAGGCTATCAGACTGCATGACTACATTCCAAAGAAAATCATTTGACACTTGATCCCAGCGAAAAGGCACTTCGCTTTGGAGCTGAGTATCCACTTGCTCCGAGATCGCTGCCGGACTCATCACGGCAGGCGTCCGCTGCTGAACCGACATAGGTTCTGGTGTTTGACAGGCGTAAGTGAGGGTGAGTACACCCAATAACAAGTAGAGCTTTCTCATCAATTTTTAGGGGTTGGTTAATGACGTACAATGGTAAAATAGCAAATAGAGCAAGAAATACCTCACGTTGAAACACGTTTTACCCCGTGTAATACCGTCCAAACATTCTTTCAGCCGACTGTTTCGGGCATTGCGTCATAAATATTCTTAATTTGACCGCCGAAAGGGAAAAGTTTTTTTGAAGCATATGAAAACACTGCCAGCGCTTCTCGTCACACTCTTGTGTGCCCATCTCGCTATTGCCCAACAAACTATTACCGGAAAAATAACCGAGGAAGGGGACGACTTCGGGCTTGCCGGTATTCTCGTAACAATCAAAGGTACGGACTTAAGTACCGTTACGGATGTCTACGGAGAGTATACCCTCGAGCTACCTGATGGAGCCACGACCCTCGTTTTTTCTGGGGAGGGATTCGCTACCCGTGAGATGGCGATCGGTGGTAGCACAAAGGTTGATCTCACGATGCAGCCTGGCCCGGGCAAGGAATCCAAGGGTACCCGATTTGTGCCTGTTGGTTTCGGTACCCAGTCGAAAGATGAAGTGACCAGTAGCATCGCGCAAATCGATGCGGAGCAGCTGGAGGGTCAACCGATCATCGACCTGGAGCAAGCCAACCAGGGCCGAGCATCCGGCATCCAGGTACAGAACAACGGTGGTCAGCTCGGCGAAGGCACATCGGTAAGGATCCGTGGTGGATCGTCACTCAGTGCTTCGAACGAGCCACTTTATGTTGTCGACGGTGTCCCGTTGAGCTCGGGTGGACAATCCGATATCAATCCTCACAACATCGCATCTATTGAGATACTGAAGGATGCAAGCGCTGCTGCGATCTATGGATCACGCGCCGCCAATGGCGTGGTACTGATCACGACCAAACGAGGCCAATCAGGCAAGACCAAGATTGATGTCGACTACCAGTTCGGAGTGAGCCAAACGCCTCAGACGCTCGACCTGTATTCTCCCGATGATTACAACGCACAGTTTCTAGAGTTTGGTTTGCGCGACGTCTTACCAGAACTAGAATTTCTCGCGCTCGCAGGCAATGCTGAAGCTCTCCAGACTTTGTTCCTGATCGATGATATCCTAGCAGAAGGATCCGCCGAAAACTACCGACAGTGGGCGGCTACACAAGTGGTCAACTTAAGTGATGGCACGTCTACCCCCTTGAGCTCAAACCGCACGCTCAACTTGATAGGCCAGGCCTTGGACTCCCTCATTTTCGACACCGATTGGCAGGATGAAGTATTCAGGACAGCATTTGCTCACCGGGCCAATCTCGGGATCTCGGGTGGGAGCGAAAACTTCAACTACTACGGCGGCCTGTCCTTTACGGATCAGGAGGGCATACTGCTCAGTAATGATTTCCAGCGCCTCAATGGGCGTCTTGATCTGAATAGTGAGATCGTTCCCGGGTTGGATATTGACGTGAGCGCCAACTATTCCTACACCAATAATGATCGACTGGTCGACAATCAGGATTTGGGTTTTCCGTTACAAGCCATTGTCCTACCCCCTTCTGACAGCTACGATCCAGCAGACGACTTCACCTTGATTGTCCGGTCTTTGGAATACAACCCATTGACTGAAGTGAACTTCTCAGAAAATCAAGCCATTGGCAACAATGTCATCGGCGATATTGGAATTGCCTATGAGATCTTAGAAGGTCTCACCTTCAATGTCGAAGGGGGTATCGACTACCTGGAGTTTGAGGAAAGGAGAAGGCAAGGCCCAGAAACGCTCGAGGGAGGCGTATCCGGAAGGTCAAGCATCAGCGAGACGACCGTAGAAAACTGGATTGTGAGCAGCTACGCCAACTATAAATTTGACGCTGGGAACAATCAGAAGTTTGACATAACCGCTGGTGCTTCTTATCAATTAACAACGACCCAGTTTTCTTTCAAAACGGCCGACGTCAATGACCTGGATGTATTGGAGTCGCTCACCAGCGAGTTGGACTCAAGCTTTCTCAACCAGCCCATTCCAGAATCTCGCAGCTCATTCCTCTCATTTTACGCCAGGGCCAACTACAACATCGCGAACAAATACCTCTTCCAGTTGAGTGGAAGAATGGATGGTTCCTCAAGATTCAGCGAGGAGAATCGGATCGGGTACTTCCCCGCCCTATCATTTGGCTGGAACATTTCCAATGAATCATTTTTCAATGTAGAAGCCGTCAGCCTCCTGAAACTAAAAGCGAGCGGCGGCCTGATCGGTAATACGCCAG
>JBCCXG010000865.1:0-2623 GCA_039191945.1 Bacteroidota bacterium | reverse complement strand
TCGATCTACTTCCTGATAGGAATTATCATCGTGGGCGTTATGGGATCCGGCGTGTTGCAGGTATTGCAGATCATGATTGTGGAATTTCTCCAAAGAAGGGTGTTTACAAAGGCAGCCTTTGAGTTCGCCTACAGGGTACCGCGGATCAAAATGGAGGCAGTCCTGAATTTACACTTTCCGGAATTGATGAACCGATTCTTTGATGTGCTCACGATCCAGAAAGGCTTGCCAAAGCTATTGATCGATCTATCCACGGGCGTGATTCAAATTCTTTTTGGGTTGCTGCTGTTGTCGCTTTATCACCCATTCTTCGTGTTCTTCGGTGTGGCGCTGTTGGGTACGTTGTTCTTGATCTTTTATTTCACCGGGCCGAAGGGTCTGGAGTCATCGATCATTGAGTCGAAGTACAAATACAAGGCGGTGTACTGGCTAGAAGAGTTGGCTCGTGCGCTCTATAGCTTCAAGTTGTCGGGCACGACGGATCTTCCACTAAAGCGTACGGATTACTTCGTCAATAACTATTTGAAGAACAGGCGGAAGCACTTCCGAATTTTGGTATCCCAGTATGCCTACGTCCTCTTCTTCAAGGCAATGGTCACCGCTGGTCTCCTGATTATTGGTACCGTGCTTGTCGTGCGGCGGGAGATCACCTTGGGACAGTTTGTCGCTTCTGAGGTCATCATTATTTTGATTCTCAACTCTGTAGAGAAGATCATTTCATACGTGGATGTCGTCTACGACATGCTGACGGCTGTAGATAAGATCTCACATGTAACCGACTTGCCTTTGGAACGATCTGGAGGCATCGACGTAGAAATCGATCAAAATACAGGTTTTGAAATCGACATCAATAACCTGACCTACAAATTCCAAAACGGAACGCGGCCGGCGATTCAAAATGTTTCAATGGGAATAAACGCGGGTGAGCGAATCTGTATCAGCGGAACGGGCGGATCTGGCAAGACCACACTGGTCAATGCCATAGCAGGCATGTATACCAGTTATCAGGGTACTATTACTTACAACAAGTATTCGCTCCGGGACCTGGATCGTGTGCACATACGGGACAGGATCGGTAAGAATGTATCTACGGAGGATATTTTCGAAGGCACGATCCTGGACAATATACTGGTCGGTAAGCCTTTCATTGATGAGCGGGCGGCGATTGATGCGATTGAGCAAGTCGGATTGCACAAAGAGATAACCGGGCTTCCGGAAGGATTGGAAACGCCTATCCTGGCAGGAGGAAAGGGGTTCTCAGAAACCTTCATTCAAAAACTAATCTTAGCGCGTTGTTTGGCTAAGCAACCCAATTTGCTCATCCTCAACGATTTCTTCGTAAGCTTTTCGAAGAGTGAGCGGCTCGATCTCATCTCAAAGGTCACCGATGAGAGTTGCAAGTGGACACTCATCGTCGTATCCAATGACCCATTGGTCATGGCGTCGTGTGAGCGAGTGGTCTACCTCAGGGATGGATCAGTCATTGCAGATGGTCCATTTGAGGACATTCTTAAGGAAGATGAAATTGTCAAAAATCTGAACTAGCCATGAAGAACGAAATAACGAGAAAGCAAGAGGTAACAAGACAGAGTATTGATGATCGGTTGGCTGAGAAGCAGCTGTACTCGCTGAAAATCCTACGGACGCCAGGTTTGAGTATCTATCTGGCTCGGGTGCTGATGGTCTTGTCGGTGATTGCGGTTGCATCCCTTTTCATGCCCTGGCAGCAAAACATCAGGGGACGAGGAAAGGTAACTGCACTTAATCCTGCGAACCGCCCACAAACGGTCCAGTCCGTGATCCCTGGTCAGATCAAGAACTGGTACGTTGTTGAAGGGCAGTACGTGACCGCTGGCGATACGCTTTTGGAGTTAGGCGAGACCAAGGACAAGTACTTTGATCCTCAGATACTTGTGAGAATGGGCGACCAGATCGATGCAAAGAAGTCAGGCCTTTTGGCCAAGGAGATGAAAAAGGAGGCCTACCAAAATCAAATCAAGTTTTTGGACCAATCCTTGACGGTCAAGCTCCAGCAGACAAAGAACAAGATCGAGCAGACCAAACTGAAGGTGGACAGTGACAGCCTCAAACTGGTGGCAGAGCAGGTAAACCTGGAAAACCAAACGAGCATCTTTGAGCGGAACAAGCGTCGATATGATGCAGGTAACATTACGCGGACGAAGTTTCAAGAAATGGAAACCAAGTACAATGAAGCCCGGGCCAAGCTCAATACCCAGCGCAACGCGCTGGATCAAACGCGCACGGACTTGGCCATCGCCATCACCGATCTGACGGGGGTCCAGGCGGAGTACGCGGAGAAGATCAGCAAGGCCACGTCCGACCTGCAGGCGACCCTATCCGAAATCAACGAGGCGGTCGCGGAAATCGCGAAGCTTGAGAATGAGTACTCCAATGTCGAGGTACGACGTGAGCAATACTACCTAAAGGCACCTCAGTCAGGATACGTCGTGCAGGCCCTCAAAGTGGGTATCGGTGAAAACATCAAGGAAGGGGAAGCCATTGTCACCATCCAGCCCAACGAGCCAGACCTGGCGGTGGAGATGTATGTCCGCGCGATGGATGTGCCCCTGATTCAGAGAGAAAGAAAGGTTCGAATCGAATT
>JBCCXG010000864.1:0-2634 GCA_039191945.1 Bacteroidota bacterium | reverse complement strand
CTCGCGTCTTTATTAAGCTCATAGGAGACATCAAAAAACTGAGGTAGGTAGTGCTCCGTATAAGTCAACCGCTCGATGCGGACGTCCGTCCTAAATACATCCGCGACGAAATTGAATCGGAAATTCAACCCGTAGCTCATGCCACGCCCATCCTGAAACCCATTTTCAAGGGTGGGGAAACTCGTGGAATCAATAACGCTAAGAAACTCATCCAAGCCACCGTCTTGCACCATTAGCTTCGAGTAGTTGAAGAAGCCATCGATTTGAATGAATGGCGCTTGTAAAAAGGTGATCCCTGCATCGAGTCCGAAGGCGTTGATCCCATCATTTTGCAAGAACTCGTATGAGAATGAGGTTGAGTCGCTGGTGGGGATCTCCGTTTGGTCCCGGTCCGAAGCAAATGTAGCTCCGAACTCGAGGGTGCTCATGACCGGTATCGGCGTCCAGGCCAGAGGCCGGGCATAGTGTCGGGTGACCAGTAAATTACGGCTCGACGGATCGAAGTCGCTATACATGCCCTCCACTCCGAATAGACCTCGGAAATGCACATCGTAGTGAAGACCCAATTTTCGTTTCTCGAAACTGATGCTGTTGGTATAATTATTCACCAATCCACCGTAACCGATCATTACATTGTTAATCTGGCCAACGCGTGCGTAGATTTGATCTTGTTTTTGCTTGCCATAGCTGAGGTAGGTAATCAACCTTGCTACGCCTACTCCATCTTTGTAGATCTCGTCCCTGAAGCTCCCATCGTCTAGACTAAAAAGAATGGGTAAATCGAGCCCCAGGCCGATCTTCCAAATCCGAAACTCAGGGGAAAGCCGCAGTCCCGCGAAATTTTGTCCATCAATGCGGGTGTAGGTAAACCCACCAGTGACCGAGTTATGGGGATCTGCCGGGCTCAGTCGCGTTCGAAAATCACTGATCGTTGCATTGCCAAGCGTCAGCCCATCTTTTGCCTCGTCAGGTTCAGCCTCAGCATTCCCAAATGGATTATCGTAATAATCCTCGACGGGTTGCTCGACTGGGTCGACAGTTGCAGGAATGGTCGAAGGTGGCAATGTATCTACAGCGATCCTTTGCGGGGTGGCGGTGCTGTCAATGGATGGTTGGGGCTCCCGGACCCTATTTCTATCCTTCTTCTTTTTCTTCTGTTTCTTGGTGTCCTGCCAGAGGTATTCGTACTCGGCGTAGGGATCAGCTTGCTGACCCGAAGCACTGACCAGGGTGATGGCAGTGAACAACATCACGAGAGGGATGACTCTTTTCATGTGCTGGCTGTTATATCGTTTGAGACGGGAGATTCCCACCTTCAACTCTTGATTTCAAATCTATGCCTAATGCGCTGTACCCCAACTATACAAGGAAGTGAGCCTACTCCCTACCTTGGTGGTCTGGATTATTCTGGGTTGAATACCACAATTTGGGATGGTTAAGTGCTCTACTTCGAGGCTGGGCAAAAAAAAGACCCAGCGAATAAAATCACTGGGTCTACCCATCTTACCATCTGTTTCGGCTATGCCGAAACGCCAACTTCACATCACAACTTTCCATAGCTGCACAGAAAAGATCTCTATGCGAAAAAACAGTCACATGCCTCTAGTGCTTTGGGAGGACGGTCGACACTTAAGTTCATCTCAGCCTTGGGTGAAGTCGAAGAAACACCCCATACACATCACACCATAAGTCAAAATCCCAGAAAACCTGATATCCAACTCGAAGTACTTCCTCAACTTCTCCTTCAGCCAATACCTGTTGCCTTTGCCTAAACCTAAGTCGCAATTGACCTTAATCTCTTTTTCTCCCAACCACTGATACTGCTCCGCCAGCTTCAATACATGCATCAAAAACAACGTGGTATTGTCATCGATCCCCCGGCATTTGATGATCACGTTGGGACCATCCAGTGTAATTAAATACTGTTCTACCTCTTCCAATCTGACCATATACTGGGACCAACATTGCGCTTGCAAGAGACCAATCTTCAGTGTTAGCGCTTGTGCCGACTTATCACATAAGATTTCAATATCTTCTTCGCAATCACAATTTGAAAGGGTGGGTTCCATTTTTCAAGCGGCGTGCTTCTCTCTCAGTGTTGGCACAAAATTCTCTGAAAATGAAGTGCTGTGAAACAGCGTAATTCGCAAAGTGCAGGATCCGTGATCCTACCTGATCGACTCGATGAATCGCGTAGGTGATTCCCTGAAAGAGGGTAAAAAGGCGCATCTTCTTTCTCGTATAAATAAAAAAAGCCCGGAGTACGCCCCGGGCTATCACCCACTCACCAAAGAGTCTTAAACCCAGAAAAAATCTCTTCAAGATGGCACTTGACCCGGGAGCGATCGGATGAATCGAATATCCAGTTCGAAGCACCTCCTTAGCTTTTCTTTCAACCAATAGCGATAGGACTTACCTAGCCCCAAGTCACAATTGATCTTTATTTCTTTTTCCCCAGTCCACTGGTACCGCTCGGCCAGCTTCAACAGATGCAAGACATACAGCGTGGAGGTATCATCGATCATCTGACACCTCAAGTCCAGGCGGACCTCTTGGTGATCAATCATGAATTGCTCGATTTGCTCCAGGGTCTCCATGTATTGAGGCCACCTTTTTGTCTTCATTTGACCGATG
>JBCCXG010000863.1:0-2648 GCA_039191945.1 Bacteroidota bacterium | reverse complement strand
GGACAAGCGCGCCAAGGAAGTGGGTTTACGCAAAATCCTGGGGGCTTCGTCATTACAGGCCATGTGGTCATTGACCTTGGACTTTGTGAAGCTTATTATCGTAGGAGCCGTACTGGCCATCCCGTTTGTGTTGTGGGGCGGCCAAATGTGGCTCAACGACTACAGGGTCCGAATTGTCATCTCCCCGTCGATGGTGGTGCTACCGATTGCGCTGGTGGCTGTATTGTCCGTGCTGGTAATCGCCGAAAAGTGCTGGCGAGCTGCCTCTATCAATCCGATTACGATTGTCAGAGAGAGGAATTGATCCATCGACCGGCGCCCCTAACTGGCTATGGATCAACGGATGCGAGTAGCCATCAATACGTCAAACCCTCATCAAACCTAAACAAGGAGTAGTCGGGCCCTTCATCGTAGCCAGGTACATCTGAGAGCTGATTTTGGGCCTTTTCTTCGGAGATTGGTGTGGTAAAAGGCATTTTTCCGGTCGGTGCAAAGGCTCCGGAAATTACATCCAGCAAGGCATCCGATGAGGTCCCAAAGGTGGCCAGGACACCCGCGACGTGCTCTTTGCCCTCGCTGTAGATTTCGTCTATCACCCAAGGCGAGGTAAAATTGATGGCCAGGATCGTGGGTTTCTCGCTCATCAGCTGATTCACGTAAGACACGTCAATACCATTCTTACTCAAGGAAACGTAGAGCGGCGAACCGTCTGAGGCAAACAGAGACTTGCCCTGAGGAAACAACCACAGGATGACCACATCTGCCTCTGCGGCCGATCCGACAAACTCAAAGCCCCATGGATTGTCGGTGGGTATTATGACATTATTTGGTTCCGCGCCCCGGCGCTGCTGATAGCTTTCAAAATAGACTTTTGTGCCACTGGTCAACGGAAGTGTCGGAGTATTCTCAGCACCATTCCTCAGTAGGACAATGGACTTCCTTAGCGACTGCTCGGCCAGGTCCCGAAATTCTTTCTTGCCGATGGTTGCCTCTGCGGCTTCAACATCGACATAGGGGTTTTCGAAAAGACCCAGTCTAAACTTCTCTAGCAACAGCCGCTCAACCGACTCATCGACCAAGGGTATCAATTCCGGATATTGCTCCAAGGTCGCCAAAAGCTGACTTGGGTCGGCAGTCCCCGAAAACAGGTTAATACCTGCCTCCAGTGCCAACTTGTATCTTTCCGTAATGCCCAGCCCCTCTACTCCCCAGGGCATCATCATGATTGGGCCGGTGTCCGAGTTGATAATGCCATCAAATCCCATGGTGCCACGCAACAAGTCCTGCAGGACTTTCTTATTGTAGGCATAAGCCACTTCTTCATATTCGGTCCCAACTGGGAAGGAATAGTAGGGCATGATAGCGCTGGTACCCGCCTCAATGGCCGCCTTGAACGGAATGAGGTTGTTCTCAAATTGACCCCCTGGAAAAACCTCACGCTTTCCCCATTCGAAATGAGGATCCTGACCATCTTCCGTCGCGCCGCCGCCGGGGAAGTGTTTTGTGGTCAAGGCTACAGAAGTTTCGCTAAGTGACTCCCCCTGAAAGCCCAGCACAATCTCACGAGTCATCTCCGCGGCAAGTTGAGCGTCTTCACCAAAGGTTCCTTCAATGCGTTGCCAACGGGGTTCTGTAGCGAGGTCCGCCATGTACATGTACCCTTTTCTCAACCCGCCGGCCAACCACTCTTGCCGGGAAACATCTGCGAACTGCCGGGCAAGATTTAAGTCCCGCATCGCAGCTAGACCCAGCTCGCCGGGCCACTGGGTGAAGGCGGTTTGGCCCACACTTAATCCGGCCGCCGCATTGGAAGTGATGTGGTTGCGAGGATTTGACGCGATGATCGCCGGGATGCCCAAGCCATCGCCCTCGCATAGGGCCTGCAGGTTATTGGCCCATTCCGCTAATAGTCGAGCGGACGGATTGGCTCTTAGGATGAAGTGCCTTTCGTGAAATTGGGTAACGGCCTTCGTCGTCCCCGCCGCTCCCATCATGGGGTAGTCGAGGGGCTTCCTTGTGAAGATGTTGATCGCCATGACCTGATCTTCCTCGTTGAAACCACTACCTAACGGACCGGATTGTCTCCCTCGGTCAAAGGCCCAGTCGTTTTCCATTCGTGTCGAGCTGATCAACATGAAGCCGACCTTTTGCTCCAGAGACATGCGACCAACAAGATCATTGGCCCGCTGCTCATGGGAAAGGCGCCAATCCTCGTACGGAGTTAGCTCGCCGTCCCGGCTCAGGTCTTTGAATTGCAAGCCGTTGATTTCAAGCAGTTGAGCAGAACGATAGCCAAGCGCCGGCTGAACAGCGGTTGATTCGCTTCTCGGGTTGCACGACCCGAACAGTAGGGACAGTGTTGCTGCTACTAGGGTCGAGAGTGGGTGAAATTTGAAGAGGTACATGGGTATGATTTGGGTTCGGTCTGGTCCAATTTATTAAGAATGGACCATTTCACCGGACACACGTACATTAATGCCCTAAAACCCCAACTTTAGATCATGGATCAAGCTTGAATTTCGTTCACCTTGGAGTTGGTAGAGATCCGCGGGACGACGTCCGTTCGACGTGTCCTGACCTACCTTTTGTAGTCTCTCGGATTGCAGCATCTTACGACGAAAGTTTGGTCGATCGATTTTTCGCTGTAG
>JBCCXG010000862.1:0-2648 GCA_039191945.1 Bacteroidota bacterium | reverse complement strand
GGGGTGCCCGACTAGGGGGTGGAGAAAAGCAATTAAAGAAGTCAACACCATGACCAACCAGAACAACAGCCATTACAACAAGAAGCTTCAGCCCTATGCGCATGCCTTAAGGTCAGATATGACAAAGGCCGAAGCCTGTTTATGGAAATATGCATTGAAAGCAAGGATGATGAGGGGATATCAATTCCGTAGGCAGCGGCCCTCCGCAGCTTTAGCGGAGGAGCAAGGCTTACCGACTAGCATTGCTCTCTCAGCGTTTTACCAAAAGTCTCCCAATCAAAGCCGGTTTCCACGCGGTTGTGCCTCAAACCGGTGCTCTGGGTGGTCATCACTAATGTGGTGCCTGTCACCGGGATTTTGGCCATATGATGCTGCGGGATTTTGCGAGGAATAGCTTTGATGGTAGAGAATTTAACACCTTCAAAATGGCCCTGAACCGACGCCTTTAATGTGTGAATGCCCGTCATGTCATACATCAGCACTAGTTGGGGTTGGTGCACGCGCATCTGTTCAAGGATGGTTTCCATCCGTTGTTGGTAGATATGCTCTTGGTAGGCCGCACGGCTCTTGAGGAAGTCCATGTCCTGCAAATCCAGCCAGCTGTAATACCAGGCATGACTATGGGCGGGTAAAGGGTACAATCGGAGCAAGGCCTCGTTATTTGTCCCGGAAGCCAGCTCATGGATCTGATAATCCAAATACGTTGCGCCATCGTCAATGGGCAGGTCGTTGAATCCGTGGACCAATGAGATGATCCCTTTCCACTCGCCTCGAAGTACCGCATGGGATCCAAAGCGATAATCATGCAAGTTGTCGAAGGTATCTGCTCTGGCGCGCTCTTGAGTAAATCGAACGCGCTTGTAGAGCGCTCGTAGGTCACAGAGCATCGGAATGCTAGCAGGGTATGCTTCTATGAAAAAATCTAGCTTGTCAGCCACTTCTTCAGGCATGTCTCCACTGGGCTCTTCATGGTTGATCAACCATATGGGAGCTTCCCAGTGACCATAGCCATAAAAGTGCTCAATCCAATGGCTCAAAGCGCCTTCAGAGATCAACGAACCAGACACGGCGTTAAGCTAGAACAATTAATTGAAATTCAATCTCCAAGCTGGCAGGCTTGCAACAGGGTATTGAGTCCCTCCCTTTGAGGGCGCCCGGCAAGGGGAGGCAAGGTGGGTGAGGAGTAGGATTTTGGCCACCCATCAAACTTGCTTTTCCACGACGTACACAGAACCTGTTACGCTTGGCCAGAAGCATAGGTCTGAGACACGCCAAGACCGAGCGGTGGATGGCGGGGGCAAAGGCCTGCCTACTCGGCAGGCAGGCTCAGGCATGCACGCTTCGCCGGCGGCAAGCCTCTGGCGACCAATGGAGGAGGGTAGAGGGATGGCCACGAGCGCTGGCCCGTGCGATACCCATTTCTTGGAGCGCCCAGGCTATATTACGCCTCGAAATGAGAAAGTTTCTGATTGATACCGACGTAGCTTCGGATGATGCCGTGGCATTGATCATGGCGCTGAAGCATCCCGATGTAGCCATTGAGGGGATCACGGTCGTTGCTGGAAATGTACCTGTAGAGCAAGCCGTACAAAATGGTTTGTATACGCTGGAACTGTGCGGAAGAGATGTCCCGGTCTATCAGGGGGCGGCCAAGCCCTTGCTGCGAACTTTGGAAACAGCACAGTTCGTACACGGTGAAGATGGGATGGGGGACATTGGGCTGGACTTAAGCGGACGTGTACCCCGTGAGGGAAACGCTGTGGATGTCATCATTGATACGGCCAAGAAGCACGCGGGTGAACTGGAGGTGGTGACCTTGGGCCCACTGACCAATATGGCTATCGCTCTGCTGAAGGAACCTTCCATCGCCAAGGACATCCGATCGTGCACCATCATGGGAGGGGTGGGTGCAGGGCACGGCAATGTTACCCCCGTGTCTGAATACAATATTTGGGTAGACCCGGAAGCTGCAAAAATCGTGTTTGACTCTGGCCTGAAGATCACCATGGTCGGATGGGACATATCTCGCAACCACGCCCATTTCGGGGAGGATGACGTAGTGGAATTCAGGGCCATTGATACGGCATTGTCTGACTTCTCCCTGGATATCCAGAAATCCGTGAATGAGTTTGCCATGAAGGTCTCCAAGCTGCCAGGCTTTGATCTACCGGATCCGATCGCCATGGCCATTGCCCTTGATCCTTCGACTGCGACGAAGACCATCGAAACGAATGTCGAGGTAGTGATCTCCAACGGAGCGACCCGGGGACAAACCATCGTCGATCACAACCACACGATCCCAGAAGGACCGACCTGCAAAGTGGTCCTCGAAGCCTCTCGAGAGCGGTTTTTGGAGATGCTCTATGCGGCGATGAGATAGCACCAAGACGAGACCGGAAGCCCATGCGCACCAGTCGTTCTGAACCTCACACGACTGATTCAGTTTACTAGATAAACACGGGAGTGACTATGACAAAAAGGACATTATGGGGAGCATGGGTAATCATCTCTGTCGCAGCTGGTTTTCTTGCGCTTCGTCCCGCGGAAAAACCTTTTATCGTTGTGAAATCTATTGATTTTGGCACCTCTAAAATGGGGACTAATTGGCGCGTCATGAATGATGGCGTCATGGGAGGTCTATCTTCCGG
>JBCCXG010000861.1:0-2660 GCA_039191945.1 Bacteroidota bacterium | reverse complement strand
TTACGATTCTCGGGTCTATGCGAAACTTTATCGCCGCTTGGGGGGCGATCTGGCAAGTCAAAAAGAAGGCACAGTGACAGCCAAGAGTGCGCACCTCGGATTTCTCACGGAAGTAGTGGAGTTTTTGGAGAACTCAATACCAGAGATCGTCAGCAGCCTGGTGGGGCTTGTGGGGACCCTCGTCATCATAGGGACGATCAACATTAGCCTTATGTGGGGTTGCCTGGCGGTATTGATGCTCACAATCATCGTTTACGCCGCCACGAGCAGGTATACCATGGCCCTGAATACGGGCTACAATCAGGAGCTGGAGCGACAAGTTGAGGTTGTATCGACCAACGAGCCGGTACGACAAAAAACGCATTTGAAAGACCTCATGAGATGGAATATCCGCATGTCGGACCTCGAGACGATCAACTTCTCGATTGTCTGGATTTTGATGATATCTTTTCTCGTGGGATCGATCGTTTTTGCCGTGGGAAACGGAATCCCGAGCTATGGCGCAATTTTTTCATTGGTCCTGTACCTTTTCCAGTTCATTGAATCGGCTATTGCATTACCGCTATTTTTCCAACAAGGACTTCGATTGAAGGCAATCATTCGCAGGTTAGACAATATGTAAGGTCTGCGCCAGGAGCATCACTCGGGCTTCTCGCCGAGGCAATACGCTTTGATTATCTTGGCCTCGAAAATAGTCCGAAAGTGCAATTCATTTCTGCCCAAACAATTCATGAAATGCTTGACTTCCCGTCTTTGGTGGACGTATTGAAGGAGGGATTTCGCAGCGAGACCATAGTGCCTCAGCGCATGCATATCGACTATGAGGGCGCAGGTGGACAATCAGAGAACACTTTGCTTTTGATGCCTGCGATCCAATTGGGAGCGTATGCAGGGGTAAAGATCGTCAACGTCGCTCCGGAAAACGCGAAAGAGGATTTAGCGACGATTCAAGGGGTTTACTATCTTATGGATAGCCTTAGTGGTGTTCCTCAGGCGATTTTTGATGCGCAAAGTGTCACCAACTGGCGCACGGCTGCGGCCTCTGCACTGGCTGCGAGCTACCTGGCGAAGCTCGGCGCCAGCAGCTTACTGATGCTCGGCACAGGGGCACTCGCCCCTTTTTTGATTCGTGCGCACGCGGCGATCAGGCCCTTACGGTACTTGATGATTTATGGACGGACGAAACGTAAAGCCGAAGCCATCGCCGAACAATTTCGGGAGGATTTCGAGGAGGTGACCATAGTCCACGATCTCGGCAGGGCCATTCCCAATGCAGATATCATCAGTGCAGCTACCTCAAGTGAAACGCCCATTATCGCCGGTAACCTGTTGCGTGCGGGCCAACATGTTGACCTCGTTGGAGCTTACAAACCCACGACGCGGGAGGCAGATGATGAGGTCATGCGTCGGGGGCGTATTTACGTTGACAATACGTCATCCGTTCTGATCGAGGCTGGTGATTTGGTCATTCCGATCTCCTCCGGCGTCATTAGCGCAGAGGCCATCAAAGGTGATCTTTTCCAACTCTGTCGCGGTCAGGTCAAAGGAAGAAGTGGCGATGATGAAATCACGGTATTTAAGTCGGTTGGGCATGCCATGGAAGACCTCGTGACCGCTATGTACCTTCACGGTAAGATTCATGGCCGATGAAGCTGGCAACCTCTGATTTCCAAGCGCCCGACGACTGGTTATCCATTCGATCCATCGATATGCATACGGCAGGTGAACCCCTACGCGTGATACTGGACGGGTTCCCACAGGTGCAGGGCAGCAGCGTACTGGATTATCGCCGATATATCAAGTCCAACCACGATGACCTTCGTACTGCCTTGATGTTTGAGCCACGGGGCCATGCAGACATGTATGGGGTTGTGGTGACGCCGAGTCAAATGGCGGATTTTGGGGTAGTCTTTATGCACAACGAGGGATACAGTACCATGTGCGGACATGCCACACTCGCCATTGCGCGGCTTGCTGTGGAGATGGGTTGGGTACCTCGGGAGGAGCCCTTGACCCGCATGACCATCGAGGCGCCCTGTGGTCTCCTGCAGGCAGAAGTGGAGGTAAAGGGCCATCAAACCGGTGCGCTACGGTTTACCAACGTGCCCAGCTTCGTAGTTGCATTGGACCAAAAGACGCGAGTGCCGGATCTGGGTGAAGTTTGCTACGACCTAGCGTATGGTGGTGCCTTTTACGCCTTTGTCCAGGCGAGTTCGGTGGATTTGAGTTGCCATCCGTCGCACCACGACCAGCTCATTCAAAAGGGAATGGCCATCAAGCGAGCCATTATGAAGGGTCGCCTCGTGGAGCATCCCGTTGAAGCAGACCTGAGCTTCCTTTATGGTACGATCTTTATTGGTGAGCCAGAAGATGCCGGGTCGGACAGCCGAAACGTATGCATTTTCGCCGAGGGTGAAGTGGATCGGTCACCCACTGGGTCAGGCGTATCTGCTAGAGCGGCCATCCATCATCAAAGAGGGGAGTTGGCAGTAGGGGCGCCGATGCGCATTGAGAGTATCTTGGGCACCACCTTCGATGTGAAAATTCTGGAAGCACTAACCTACGAGGGCTTGTCTGCGGTGATCCCTGAAGTCAGCGGCTCGGCCTACGTGACGGGCAAACATGAATTCCTGATTGACCCTCAAGACCCGTTGAGACAG
>JBCCXG010000860.1:0-2662 GCA_039191945.1 Bacteroidota bacterium | reverse complement strand
GTTTCATCCGGCTGAGTAACCTGTCACTGGGCTATACTTTCAACAACATCCCCGGGATGGAAAATGCGGATGTTCGGATCTATGTTTCAGGTCAGAACCTGTTCCTGATCACAGATTACTCGGGCTACGATCCGGAGCACACTTCTCGGACGCCTAGCCCCAATGACCCCAACAACGCAGACGTTTCTTCGGGGATCAACACAGGAGCCTATCCTAATCCGCGCACATGGACCATGGGCATAAAAGTAGGATTGTAATTGAAGAATGACATGAAGCGATTAATTATGAAAAGACTACAGAATAACATCTCAAAAGTTGTCCGTGGCCTCTGCATCTTCGGATTGGTCACCATACTTTTCTTCGGATGTAAGGAACAATTTAGCCTCGACGAGGATCCAAGTGTACCCCTTTTGGCAGAGGTACCCTATACCACGATGGAGGAACTTGAACTGGGCGTAAATGGCATCTATGGCGAACTACGGCAAGCCACCTGGATGACGACTTTCTACGTCAATGGTTGGTCAGGTGATGACATCACTACCCACCGAGCGAGTAACAAGGCCGACTTCCGAGAGTATGATCAGCGAGCAATTTCAGGCGAAAACTCGCGCACCGCTGGCTCGTGGAGAGGGGCTTACCGCACGATACGCCAGGCCAACTCAGTGCTGGCAAACATAGAAGGCGTGGAGTTTGCGGATACCGATCAGCAGAATCGATTGGTGGGAGAAGCACATTTCCTTCGTGCCATCATGTTTCATCACCTGGCAAGGATCCATGGCCGTATACCGCTGCCTTTGAGTCCAATACCAGATGCGGAATTGACGCTAGCGAGTCAAGTAGAGGTCTACGAGCAGATAGAGAGCGATTTGTTGATGGCCGAAAGTCTGCTGCCTGATCTATATCCTGGCGTAAACAATGGAGCGGCGAGGCCCAACAGTGGCTCGGCCAGAGCACTTTTGGCCCGATTATACCTCGACTGGGCAGGTTTCCCTGTGAGTGATAATGCCAAGTACGGTATGGCGGCCTCTAGTGCCAAGCAGGTCATTGACAATGCAAGTTCACATGGCTTTGGCTTGGTGGCAGATCCTGAGGACGTGTGGACCATTGCCAACCGATTCAATGAGGAGGGCGTGTTCACCGTGGCTTTCTGCCGACCGTGCGGGTTGGCCAATCGAAAGTTTGGGAAGCTGAGCTTGCCCACGGACTATGGCGGGTGGCAGGAAACCTTCGCGGAGATCCGGTTCTTCGAAGACTTCCCGGAGCAGCCACGAAAGGACGCCACTTACCACTCCTTCCTGGCGATTGATGATAATGGCAATCCCACGGGTGATGCGTCAGCGGCGGTTGATACAGTCGGTTGGAATGAGTTTCGTGATCAGCTGAATCCATTGTTCAAGAAAGTGACGGGTCATATCTCGGATAACCTCTGGATCGAATTTCAAACCGATCGCAACGATTTCTGGATGAGGTACGCGGAGGTATTGCTGATTTATGCAGAGGCGTCAGGTCGATCGGGTAGCGTGACCGCAGATGCCTGGGAGGCATTGAATATGGTCCGGCGTCGGGCGGAGAACCTTCCGGTAGATACCCCAGACCCGAGCGTGGATATTACCAGTGGTGACATCGCTGAGTTGACGTTCACTGAAAAGAAATGGGAATTGGCGGGTGAGTATCTCAGATGGTATGACCTGGTCCGAATGCAACGGGTAGAGGAAGCGCTGTCTGAGCGAGACCCACAGGTTTCGACAGGGACGATCTTCAATGCTGACGGGACGACGACGGAATTTGATATCCGAGAGCCCTCGAACCCCATCCTGGGATCTTTAGGTACGGACAACTATTTCGTTCCAATCCCGCCACGTGAGATAGAATTTTACCAAAGCCTCAGTGGCAACTAACGAATAAACTTCAAGCTTCATACTATTATTGGTTAACGGCGGCGGGAATAAGACCCGCCGTCTTTTCTTTTTCAGAGCGCCGATCAGAATGCCTGCTCAAATGGCGGTCTTTCTGAGTAAATGAGTTAGTATAGACAACCCAAAGCCGTAAAATGATGGATAACAACTACGAGATGAGGCCCAAGACCCTTGGGTTGTTACTTCTTACCCTGACCTTAATTGGCTCTTGCACACAAGACCGTCCATCGGAGGCCGCCAACGACCAGCTTTTTACGACACTTGGTGGCAATCAAACCGGCATTGACTTCGTCAACCGCCTGGAGGAAACTGTCGAAAATAACTACTACCAGTACATGTACACCTACATTGGCGGTGGGGTGGCAGCTGGTGACCTCAACAACGATGGCCTACCAGATCTCTATTTTGTATCCAATACCAACCAGGATAAGCTCTACCTCAATCGAGGAGGCCTGAGATTTGAAGACGTTACTGCCAGCTCTGGCATCGAACATACAGACGGCTTCCACACTGGAGCGACGATGGTCGACATCAACCAGGACGGCTTCCTGGATATATACGTCGTTCGAGGTGGCTGGAAGGAAGATCAATTCAGCAATCTGCTCTACATCAACAATGGCGATCTGACTTTTACCGAACAGGCCGCTGAGGTCGGTCTGGCTGACGATAATAGGGGTATCATGGCCACCTTCTTCGACTATGACAATGACAACGACCTCGATGTCTATATTTCCAATACCCCCGAC
>JBCCXG010000859.1:0-2663 GCA_039191945.1 Bacteroidota bacterium | reverse complement strand
GACGGCTCGATCGCCAGTCGACTTTCGAATCGCAAGCGAGAGACGCGCATCAACGGAGAGCTGGCGATCATCAATCAGGAGCACTTCGACGCCATGGTGGCTGGAGCCCCTCGTGGAGATCCGGGCAATACTGATAGCTATCTGTTTGCTATGTTTAAGCTCGAAGTCTTCTTGCCCGGCTCCGGTCCACTTTGGAAAAAGCCATCTGCCTACTAAGCCGTACGTCGCCTATTCATATCCTTTGAATGGTGCAAGGTCCTGCTGGTGAAAGTCAGCCGCTCGGAAAGCAAAAAGGACCCGGATGGTCTTCAGTACAATCTCAAGATCCAAACGCGGCCCCAGGCCTGCGACGTACTGCACGTCATAGTCAAATCTCTCGGACCAGGTCAGTGTATTTCGCCCATTGACCTGCGCCAGTCCTGTGATGCCTGGTCGTACCTCATGCCGCCGTCGGTGCTGGGTGCTATAGTACTGCAGATACTCCGCGTAGAGCGGTCGGGGACCGATCAGGCTCATCTCTCCCCGCAACACATTCCAGAGCTGCGGGAGCTCGTCCAGGGAGGTCTTTCGCAACAATCTGCCGCCCCAGACTGGGGTGTGGCCATCGTCCTCCAGCGTGCGGAATTTGTATATGATGAAAGGCACCTCTCCCCTCCCAATCCGCTGTTGCCGGAAAATCCCTCTGCCTCGATTGGTCGCTGCAAGGAAGACGAAAACAGCGAAGATGATCGGCGAGCTAAGGAAAAAAAGGCTGATAGCAAGGAGTAGGTCGAGGGGTCTTTTAACCCATTGTACATATAGGAAATCAATCGCCATAAAATCTAGTTGCCAGCAGAAATATAGCTACAGGATTCTAAACAAATAAGTCATTAGATTTGAAGCAGTTTAGTTATTCAGAGAACGTCACACGCCTCCCAGTCTTCATATTGGCATTTCAATGAAAGTCATACGATTCGTCTTTTTCCTCGTCATCACGCTCGCCCTCATCACCTTTCTCAATACACCTTACAATAGCATCCCCCCATTGGGCAAGCTATTGAGTCCCCACCAGGGGTTTTGGCAAAACGCTGAAAAGGAGGCCATCAGCACCCCTTCTGCCTTGCAACTGGAAGGTCTCAAGGACGAGGTGATCGTTCGGTTCGATGCGCAACTTTTCCCTCACATCTTCGCCAACAACGACGAGGACTTGTTCTATGCGCAGGGCTACGTGACAGCTTTTCACCGGCTCTGGCAAATGGAATTTCAGCAACTCAACACCGCAGGCCGACTCGCAGAGGTACTGCGAGAAGGATTCCTGGAGCGAGACCGGCAACAACGAAGAAAAGGACTGACGTACGGAGCACAGCGGACGCTTGAAAAAGCACTGGCAGATCCTGAAGCAGCCAAGATCATCAAGGCCTACACTCAGGGTGTCAATGCCTACATCGACCAACTGGACTACGCAGACTATCCCATCGAATACAAACTACTGGACTATGAACCTGAGCCATGGACCGAGCTCAAGTGCGCACTCCTCTTGAGTATGATGTCGGACGACCTGTCACGCGGAGAAGCAGACTTACACAATACGAACGCCCTCAAGCTGTGGGGTCGGGATACCTTCGATATCCTCTTCCCGGAGCGGCACCCGGATATCGACCCGGTGATCCCGACAGGCACTGCTTTCGATTTTGAGCCAATAGCTGTCAATAAGCCGGATGTCCAGTTTCCACAACCGCTGACCCGCCCGAAGATAGAAGCACCCGACGAGAAGAATGGCAGCAACAACTTTGTAGTGGGTGGCAGCAAAACGGCCGACGGCTCGGTGCTGTTTGCCAATGAACCTGACTTGGGCTTGAATCTACCGAGTATATGGTACGTATGCCATCTGAATAGCCCCAACTACAATGTGATGGGTGCTACCTTGCCGGGCTCTCCTTTGGTGATCATTGGTATGAATGACTCCATTGCCTGGGGCATGACGAATGCGAAACGTGACCTGGTGGATTGGTACTACGTCGAGTTTCGGGATGACAGTCGCGAGGAGTACAAGTACGACGAGAAGTGGCTCAAAACCCAAAAGGTGGTCGAAGAATTCCAAGTACGTGGGGGGACGACGGTCTATGATACGATTGTCTTTACGCATTACGGGCCTGTCGTCTATGATCGCAACTACGACGTGAGCACCGAACAACTGAACCTGGCCATGCGCTGGACAGCTCACGACGCCTCCGACTACCAGACCTTTATCCAACTCAATCAAGCCTACAACTATGACGCGTACAGCGAAGCGCTCAGCAAGTACGTCGGACCCCCTCAAAACATCGCTTTTGCCAGTGCCGCTGGGGATATCGCTATTCGCATCAGCGGAAAGTTTCCCGTGAAGTGGGAAGAGCAGGGTAAGTTCATCATGGATGGCCGCGACTCTCGGCAAGAATGGCAGGAGATGATGCCCTGGGAGCATACGTACAAAGTGCTCAATCCACCTCAAGGCTTCGTCAGTTCGGCCAACCAGCATCCGGGAGATGGTACCTACCCCTACTATGACTATGACTACAACTTTGAGTATTATCGAAATCGTCGGATCAATGATCGACTGAGCGTGATGACTAATATCACCGAGGAGGACATGATGGCCCTGCAGAACGATAACTTTAACTATATCGCCTCTGAGCTGCTGCCCG
>JBCCXG010000858.1:0-2666 GCA_039191945.1 Bacteroidota bacterium | reverse complement strand
GACTTGCAGCAATTCGGGCAGGATATTTCTTCGTATCGACGAATCCCAAGGGGTCGGCAGAGGAGAGGTTTTCGTCCAACTCCGTGAACCTATTGTCATCAAAGAGTATCTCAAAGTACTCCTTCGAGCCAATACGGACATGGTATTCATCCTCAGGTGACACATAAGCATTGTTCTTCAGCTCACGCATATGAACAATGTTTCCTTGTGGTGTCTTATACCAGACACCGTCTGGCGCTTCTTTCTTTTCTTTGGTGGGGGTTTGGATTCCCTTGTCTGTCCGATTAAACCAAGCCATAAGTCTTCAATCTAGCAGGGACGCAAAAGTAAGGGATAAAACAGTAAGTGTATTGGGGCTACAAGATTCTTTACTGGCAGTCAAACCTCCTCATAATCCACATATTCGCCGCCTTTGTAGCCCTTGCCTTTCTTTTGGTTTTTTTCGCCTGGGACATAATCCAGATTGACATTAGACCCCTTGGGATTTTTGCGCTTGTCCGCCTCGCCTGTGAGGTCTCGGCCAACCATGATGATGCGGCCTAGCACGCCTCCCACTTTATAGATCACGTAGGTCAACAAAAGGATGATAAGGAAGAACTTCATACCTATCTATTAACCTATCTGCTGAGGTAGTGGTTACGTTCTGCGTAGATATCGAGAAAATAATCGTCCATTAAATCATCTATGAAGTAGATCGCTTCCCCGGTAGATTTCATTTCTGGGCCCAACTCTTTGTTTACATTCGGGAATTTGTTGAAAGAGAAAACAGGCTCTTTGATGGCATAACCTTTCTTCACGGGGTTGAAGTTGAAGTCTTTGATCTTCTTCTCACCCAGCATGATCTTGGTCGCGTAGTTCACGTAGGGCTCCTGATACGCCTTGCAAATGAACGGAACCGTCCTAGATGCCCGCGGATTGGCCTCAATGATGTAGACCTGATCGTCTTTGATAGCGAACTGGATATTGATCAGCCCTACCGTTTTGAGTGCCAAGGCTATACGCTTGGTGAAGTCTTCAATCTGCCGCATGACAAAATCTCCGAGGTTGTAAGGAGGAAGAACCGCATAAGAGTCACCGGAGTGAATTCCTGCGGGCTCAATGTGCTGCATGATCCCTATGATATAGACCTCCTCTCCATCGCATAACGCATCGGCCTCGGCTTCTATGGCTCCCTCAAGAAAATGATCTAGCAGTATCCTGCCATCCATCTTCTTTTGCAAGAGATTGACCACATGCTCCTCCAGCTCCTGCTCATTGATCACGATCTTCATACTTTGACCCCCTAATACATAGGAAGGTCTGACTAGCAGCGGAAAACCGATCTCTTTGCACAGCTCCATCGCTTCGTCAGCATTTTCGATCGTCCCGTACTTCGGATAGGGGATCTTTAGTTCTTTCAGGAGGTCGGAGAATCGGCCTCTATCCTCCGCAAGATCCAACGCTTCGAAGCTCGTCCCCAAAATCTTGATGCCATACCGATCCATCTTCTCCGCCAGCTTCAGTGCGGTCTGGCCACCTAGCTGTACGATGACTCCCTCAGGCTTCTCATGCTGAATGATCTCATAAATGTGCTCCCAGAACACTGGCTCAAAGTAGAGCTTGTCAGCCACGTCGAAATCCGTGGATACAGTCTCGGGATTGCAGTTGATCATGATGGTCTCATAGCCCATCTCCTTGGCAGCAAGCACACCGTGCACACAGCTATAGTCAAACTCGATCCCCTGACCTATGCGATTGGGGCCAGAACCGAGGACCAGGATCTTTTTCCGATCAGTCACTACTGACTCGTTCTCCTTGTCAAATGTGGAATAGTAGTAAGGTGTGATCGCCTCGAATTCCGCAGCGCAGGTATCCACCAGCTTGTAAACCCGTTGGATCTGCATCTCCTCTTTTCGCTTACTATATACTTCGCTTTCCAGGCATTTCAGCAAATGGGCGATTTGTCGGTCCGCATAACCCTTCTCTTTCGCCTCCAACATCAGCTCCCTGGGAATCGACTCAAGCGTGTACTTTTCGATCTTGTCCTCCAGATGGATGAATTCTTCTATCTGATTAAGAAACCAGGGGTCAATCTTCGTCAGCTTATAAATCGTTTTAAAGGGGATACCTAGCTTAAAGGCATCATAGATATGAAACAGCCGATCCCAGGAAGGGTGTCCCAAACTGTAGAGCAGTGCCTCCTGATTGGTGAGTTCCTTACCATCTGCTCCCAAGCCGTTTCTCTTAATCTCCAAAGACTGGCAAGCCTTCTGAAGGGCCTCCTGGAAGTTGCGTCCGATGCCCATGGCTTCGCCCACTGCCTTCATCTGGAGGCCGAGTCGCAGATCCGCACCTTTGAACTTGTCAAAATTCCACCGAGGCACTTTCACAATCACATAATCCAGCGCCGGCTCGAAAAGAGCTGATGTGGTCCCGGTGATTGCATTCTTCAACTCATCAAGGTTGTAGCCTATGGCTAGCTTAGCCGCGACTTTGGCAATGGGGTACCCCGTGGCTTTCGCAGCAAACTCGGAAGATCGAGAGACGCGTGGGTTGATCTCGATACCCACGATCTCATCCGTAGAAGGATTGACCGCAAACTGTACGTTGCACCCCCCTGCGAACTGACCAATACCATTCATCATGAGCTTGGCAAGGTCTCTCATGCGTTGATAGACCGTGTCGGG
>JBCCXG010000857.1:0-2701 GCA_039191945.1 Bacteroidota bacterium | reverse complement strand
GTTTTTGTTGGTGCTACTACTCAATAGACAAGGATGGCGCACCCTGGCTTCCATTTGGCGCATTGTTTCATCGTATGTATCGGTACTCTTCTTTCTCTACCTGTTGGGCTATTCGTCAGGTGTCGCGGTCGTTTGTTTCCTGATCATCATATTGCCCTACATGACTTTCCCTCGACAGGCGAGGAAACTTGCTCATGGTTTTAGTCTACTGGCGTGCTTGACTTTGATCGGTGCCGTAGTACTTCAAGACAGCCTCAATCCTCACTATCACGAAATGAACCCCTATTTGTCCCAAGTGGTCAATATCGGCATGACTGGTGTCATTTGTCTTACACTTATTGGGAGCTTGTCGGTGCTCATTGATCGATCGGAGGAATCCTTAATGGCTGAACAGAAAAAGTCAGATGATCTTCTGCATAATATCCTGCCGGCGAATATCGTCCGGGACTTGAAAGAAACAGGTCGGACCCTACCCAAGAGGCACAAAAATGTAACCATTCTATTCACTGACTTTGAGGGGTTCACTCAACTCGTAGCCTCCATGTCGGCCATTACGTTGGTCAATGAGCTCAACGATATTTTCGGACGGTTTGACGAGATCATGGAGGAGTCGGAAGTCGAAAAAATCGAAACGATTGGTGATGCCTACATGGCTGCATGTGGGCTTGAAGAAGAAATAACTGACCATGCGACGCATTGCATCTCTGCCGCACAAAAGATGCTGTCCTACCTGGAGGAAAGAAACAAGCGCCGTGAGATCAAATGGCGGATGAGGGTGGGAGTACACTCAGGGACGGTCGTGGCGGGCGTGGTCGGTAAAAAGAAGTTTGCCTATGATCTCTTCGGGGACACGATCAATACCGCGAGCAGGATGGAATCCGCTGGGGAGGCGGGTAAGATCAATATCTCTTCATCCACCTATGATTTAATCAAAAACAACTTTGCCTGTGTTTCCCGGGGAAAGATCCCTGTAAAGGGGAAAGGGGACTTGGAGATGTATTTTGTCGACTAACACGGTAAGCTCATAAATTGCAGAATCGCATAGTGGAAGGGTTGGCTGCATCGAGCAAAATAGGGTACTGAATAAAATGAATAGAAAAGATTTTATCAAGTTATGTGGAGTTCTGGGCATCGGAGCACCCCTATCCAATAGCAACTACCTCTTGGCGAGTGATTTGGCCTCAGAATTTAAGGGAGAAGTCCTCGTCGTGGGTGCCGGCGCCGCCGGACTATCTGCCGCTTATCTGCTACAACAAAGAGGAATTCAAGTGCAAATATTGGAGGCAAGTGCTGTCTATGGCGGTAGAATGAAGAGGGTTACTGATTTTGCAGACTTCCCTATTCCTACTGGTGCAGAATGGCTGCATACAAAAAGTGGAATACTTGATCGTATAGTAAATGACAAATCTATTGAGGTCAAGACCATCACAAAACGGTACGATACAGACAAGGAATATGCCCTGGCCGACGGTGAAAAAGTTGAATTGAAGGACCTGGGCTTCACCATCGATCAAAAGTTTATTGATTCAACCTGGTTCGACTTTTTTGATCAGTACATCGTGCCGACTATCAAAGACAAGATTCACTTCAATCAGGTCGTCCAGTCTATTGATTACTCTGGGGATAGAATCAAAGTCGCTGCGTCTACGGATTCTTTCAGCGCTGACAAAGTCATCTTCACCGCTCCCGTGAAGATTCTCCAAGACGATTCCATCACTTTCAAGCCTCCCCTCCCCAATGAAAAAATGGAGGTCATCAAGCGGCTAACCTTTTGGGATGGTTTCAAAGCATTTATAGAATTCTCAGAAAAATTCTATCCAGCAGCGACAGCTACGGAAACCAAAGCAACCAAGGAGGGACATAAACTATTCTATGATGCATCCTATGGTCAAGATACTGAAATGAATATTCTCGGAGTGTTTGCAGTTGGACCCATTTCAAAACCCTATTTGGATACCTCTGCAGATGATCTTAAAAAGCATTTACTTGACGAACTTGACAGCGTCTTTGATGGCATGGCCTCACGGACCTAGCTTTGCGCTTGGTGGTCGTTTGGGGCGGCTCGGCTTCGGCAATGGCAGTACCGCCTCCGCTGGAAGACTCAGCTCCTTGGGCCTTGGCCTTCGACTTGCGACGAGTGGGCCTGGAGGCATCAATCACTTCCGGCTGAACGGAAGCCTCAGGCATGGATTGGATTTCCTCTGCGGGAACGTCCCCCTTCTTGGCCATGCGGGCAAGTTCGCGTTCAAGCTGACGGCGTTTGCGATCCAGATCCTCCCGCTCCGCCATTTTCTGGGCGATGGGATCATCGCCGATGCGGGCCTGGCGGCGGCGCTCACGCCATTCTTTCCACCATTTGGAAAGAGTCGTCCAAGCCACACGCGGGTGGAGCTCGAACAGGAAAACCAAGGAAAGGACGTAGACGGTCCAGAGCACGATCTTGGCGCCGACGACGCCGAGGGCGACTTGAAAGATGTAGTCGTCCAGCCATTGCCCCATGAACCCGCCTGGGCTTGGGGCGTTGATGGCCCGGCTCCAGTCCATCAACCACGCTTGGAGATGCAGCAGGCAGGCGGAGCTGATCAGGAAAATGAAGGCCCAGAGCAATTTCCAGCGCCAAACAAAATTCTCGTGCACCAGCATGGCCAGGCCAGCCGCAAAGAACAGCGCCGGAACGAGATATGCCGCCACGCCAAGCGAC
>JBCCXG010000856.1:0-2703 GCA_039191945.1 Bacteroidota bacterium | reverse complement strand
AAGATTATCAATGACTCTAATGCAAAAGGTATCCGCAACACCGCTATTGTTGAGAATGGCTGGCGAATAGCCTGCAATGGATCCAACCGGAAAGAATACATCGGTACTCGGAACGAACATTTTCAAGCATGAGGAGGATGGTGTCATGATGTAAGCATCAGGACCCGCACCGGCAATAGCGCCAGACTCTACCGTGAGCTCACCCCCTTCCAGTGCCACGGAACCGTTACTCAAAGCGAAGCTGCCCTCGACCAATACATCCTCAAACAAGCTAACGGTCCCCGCTGATTTATCTACGATGATGCTTTCCACGGTTAGTGATGATCCCGTATAACTTTGATCGGCATCCCCGGTGAACTTAATAGTCCCATTAGAAGCCAAGATGTTCCCACTGTTTTCGAAGTCACCGGTCAGCTCGACACAGCTTGAACCCAAAGACACCAAGGCCCCAGACTCCACGGTCAAGTTCGTCAGCTTGACATCGCTAAGCAACACCGGATCGTTACTGACATCGGGAATACGGGCTGCCACGGAAGCGTTTGGCACTTGGCAGCTACTCCAGCTGCCAGACGTGTTCCATGAGGTACCCCCAGCACCAGTCCACTGGTATTCTGTCTCTTGTGCAGTAATGGTAAGGAAGGCAGAAGGATCTACCTGATTGTCATATTCTGTTTTGATCCAATTGGCGGAGCGTCTTACATGAGAAATTCGTACCTCGTCCATGATACCATCGAAATACTTGCTGTTGCTACCATCATCTTCAGAACCAATCGCCGCATTGCGCGCTGGCGTATTGTCAGTCCTGGTATTAGGCCAGTCGATTGCACCGGTTTGCGCGTCCAAGGTTACTTGGGAGCCGTCTAAGTAAAATTCTATGGATTTGCCATTGTAATCGATCACAGCAGTCCAATAGTACCAGTCATCGGTGCTCGTCATGCCTGCGGTTTGTTCTCTGGATGATTCATAGATACCACCCGTATCTCGCTGGCGTCCACCCACCTTTATCCTGCCTCCGTTGTCGTCGGAAAACTCAACAGCACCTCTGGAGAGGTTAGTATCGCTGCCGTTCCCTTTGGAAACGGCGACGAGCGTCTGTCGATTGGTGAGATCATCCAGGTTGATCCAAGAAGAAAAGGTCGCCACCTCTACGTTTCTCAGTAAGTCCGTATCGATAGGAAAAGAAATATTGTCACTTTGCGACCGTACAAACTCTCGTCCTGAACCAATTTGTCCTGTGGCGGCCGCAGTACCATTATCAGTTAGGGTGTAGGGAAGGGGTTTGGAATCGGTCACGTCGTCCATATGCATGACAAGCTCATAGCCGGCATTCCATGTACTGGAAGTGCTCCCGTCTGCCGAGGCGGTACAGTTACCATAATACAGGTACAATTCATTGTCCTCAGAACCACTCAATGTTGGTATCCGGACCCAAGCCCTCACTATGCCGAGTACCGGATCGTATTCCTCCAGCTCGTGGTCCAGGTCGGCGCCGCTTGCATCAGCAAACTTGAGGTCATAGCCCTGATCGGAGTAGACATTTCCGCCGTTCGTTGCTGAGCGAAGGCTATCGTCTGTAATGCTCACGAGCAAAGGAAAGTCGGCCAAATCTCCAGATCCATCCACCTTATCCGCGGGCACGGTGATCCCAACCCGATGACTATAACCATCGATAAATGGTGGCCTTACATTCAGTAGCAATGAAGCGGAATAGGCGTCACAACCGCCATTGTTCAATTCTACACGATAATAGGTTGAAGTGGTCAGGTTTTCCGTGGTGTAACGGTCGGTGGTCCCGCCACTACCCCCAGTAACATCCGCGAAAGCGGTGCCATCGATGGAAGATTGCCATTGCAAAGTGAGGCCAGCCCCGTATCCATCCAGCGACAGCGTGGTGCCCGTGCCCGGTGTTAAATCATTTTGAGCAGCGGTGATGGTTCCCACCAAGGCGATGTCACAAACGTCCTCTTCGATGCCGAGTGTCATAAAGGTAGAGCCATCTCGCTGGTTATTGTATTCCGTCAGGATCCAATTAGCGTCTCTTGCAGTTCGAAGGATGCGAGCCTCGTCCAGCCTTCCATCCATCGGCCGGTTATCCGAGTTCCCTTTCTCAGTTCCTAGCGAAAAAACCGGAGAATCGTGTGTGAAATTTCCATCGTGACTGGCAGATTCGATGAAAACCCCATCAATATAGAGCGAGATCTGTGAACCGTCCCAGGTACCTACCACATGGTGCCACTGCGTCTCCAGATTCGTCACCAGGTTGGTCTCTCCAACCTTGGCAATATCATCAGTCTCTCCCACACCGAAGGCAAAACCATCAGTACCATTGTCCATCCAAAGTAAGAGCCCCGTGTTGGTCGGGGTATTATTGAACTGTCCTAAGAGTGTACGATCAGTTCCGGTGGTCTCCATGATCGCCCAGGCAGAGAGGGTCAATTGGCTAGGTATTTGGCCTGCATAGTCGGTGGCCGTGTTGATTTTGGAAGGGTTGCTCGCCTCAAAATCTCCAACCCTGCCAATAATGCCGTCAACATAGGTCATACTTTGCTCTACAGGCGAGGTGGCAGTACCAATAGCGTCTGTCCCATCATCATTGAGGTGGAATACTCCCAGATAGTCCTCAGACCAAAGGTTGGTCACATCTTCCGTGGATGCGGAGACGGCCGGATTCCCATAGTACATGTAGATTTCCTTGTCGGCGTT
>JBCCXG010000855.1:0-2705 GCA_039191945.1 Bacteroidota bacterium | reverse complement strand
ATTTCACCTTCGAACGGCTGGTGAAATATCGATCCCGCTCGAAAGCAGTTGCGCCGAGCTTGTGGGTATCGATAAATTTTTCATCTCTTAAGTTTTCATAGATTTTGGAAAGAAGTCTGGACCCCTCAGGTCTGTATTATTAACCCCTCTTTCCTCTATATGTTCCTTAAATCAACGGCATTAGAAGGCTATTGCATGATCCAGGTTTAAGCCTTTGGACCATTGCGTGTCCTTTCCATACGAAACTCAGGCCGCCATTATCAAACACCACGTTTCGTTGGTTCAGCAAGCCTTGGCAGGATACACAGGATACGATCCTAACAACAATTACCTATTTTTAAAGCGGCCTAAATTTTTTAAAATCCGATGAAAAAATGTCCTGCGCTCGCATTCATTTTCATGATTCTAGGTTGTCTGTCCGGGAATGCCCAAGACAACAATTATGATTTTCAGGATCCCTCCAAATCCATCGAACAGCGAGTGGAGGACCTCATCAACCGACTCACGCTGGAAGAAAAGGTTGGTCAGCTCATGTACAATGCCCCCGCCATCGATCGGTTGGGTATTCCTGAGTACAATTGGTGGAATGAATGTCTTCACGGCGTAGCCAGAGCGGGTCGGGCGACCGTTTTTCCTCAGGCGATCGGGATGGCTGCAACTTGGGATACGGATCTGATGCAGCGCATCGGTGAAGCCATCAGCACCGAGGCTCGCGCTAAATACAATGCCTTTTCAGCTGTGGGCAATCGTGAACGCTACCAGGGTCTGACCTTTTGGACGCCTAACGTGAATATATTCAGGGATCCTCGATGGGGTAGGGGGCAGGAGACCTACGGTGAGGACCCCTATTTGACTTCTCGCATAGGTGTCTCTTTTGTAAAGGGCCTACAGGGTGACCATCCGACATACCTGAAGGCCGCTGGGATGGCCAAGCATTACGCGGTCCATAACGGTCCGGAGGCGCTTAGGCACGAATTTGATGCAGTTGTGAGTCCAAAAGACCTATGGGAGACCTATCTGCCGGCTTTCGAGGCGTTGGTGACCGAGGCCAATGTTGAGGGTGTCATGGGTGCTTATAACCGTACCAACGGAGAACCATGTTGTGCGCATCCGTATTTGATCGATGAGGTATTGCGAAAAAAGTGGGGTTTCGAGGGCTATTTTGTTTCTGACTGCTGGGCGATTGTGGACTTCTATGACGGTCACAACATCGTAGAGACGGCTGAGCAAGCTGCCGCCATGGCATTGAATGCCGGCTGCAATCTCAATTGCGGCAGCACATTTCCCCAATTGATAGAGGCGGTAGACCAGGGTCTTACGACAGAGGATGAAATTGATAAGAACCTAAAAGAGCTCCTCCCCACTAGGTTTAAGTTGGGGCTTTTTGATCCTGTGGGAACGGGGCCTTTTGATGATATTGGCCCGGACATGATTCGGCACCCTGATCATGTCGCGCTTTCGAGGGAGGCCGCGACTCAATCAATGGTACTGCTTAAAAATGAGAACGATCTCTTGCCACTCAGCAAGAACATCCCCAGTGTCTATGTCGTCGGCCCCACGGCTGCCCATATGCAGGGTCTACTGGCCAACTACTATGGAGTCAGTGAAGAACTGGTGACCTTCCTGGAAGGCATCACCGCCAAAGTCAGTGCCGGTACTTCGATCCAGTACAGTCAGGGTGCCCTTCTTGACGAGCCCAATCGCAATCCTATCGATTGGTACTCCGGTACGGCTGGGGAGACGGAAGTGACCATAGCTTTTCTCGGGTTGTCCCAACTGATCGAAGGGGAGGAGGGGGAATCTATTGCCTCACGTCACAAAGGAGATCGAGAAGATATCGCGCTGCCAGAAAATCAAATTGAGTTCCTTCGGAAGATTCGAGAAAATGCCGAGCGATTGGTGGTGGTGGTCACCGGAGGTAGTGCCATTGCCATGCCGGAAGTGTATGAGATGGCAGATGCGCTGCTGTTTGCCTGGTACCCTGGTGAGCAGGGAGGGCATGCGGCGGCAGATCTCCTTTTTGGAGATGCCGTCCCGTCAGGAAGACTTCCGGTCACATTTGTGAAGTCCGTCGATGACCTCCCTCCTTACGAGGATTACGCACTTAAAGACCGGACCTACCGATACATGACCAAAGCGCCACTTTTCCCATTTGGTTTCGGCCTTTCCTATGCGAGTTTTGCTTACTCCGATTTGCAAATTGCGACGGATCGCATTAAACGAGGCGAAAGTATAACGGTATCTGTTCAGGTGGCAAATACAGGTTCAGTGGCGGCGGAGGAGGTAGCCCAGTTGTATACGACACAGTCTCTTCCCGGTCTTGAGCTCCCGCGCTATGCGTTGAAGAGCTTTCGAAAGGTATCGCTCCAGCCCGGCGAGTCGACAACCATATCTTTTGAGTTATCATCTGAAGATTTACAAATTGTAACTAATGAAGGAGAGCGCCGGATGGAGAAGGGCGAGGTGACCATTACTATTGGAGGATGCTCACCATCCGAAGCCAACGACAGGTTGGGAGCCGCCAGTCCTGTGACTGGGACATTTACCATACGTTGAAACTACTTTTTTATGTTTATCATCCAATCTTATCCCCTGGCCGTCTTCCTATGTGTTATTACAATGCTTTGTTGGGGTTCCTGGGCCAATACGCAAAAGCTCGCTGCCAAGGACTGGTCTTTTCAACTATTCTATTGGGACTATGTGAT
>JBCCXG010000854.1:0-2711 GCA_039191945.1 Bacteroidota bacterium | reverse complement strand
CTCGGATTGACTTTCATCATTTGGGAAGTGATCGAGACTGACTACTTTGATCGTCGATGACTTAGGTGATGATATCCGTCATTTCATAACGACAAGAAATGCAAAATTTCATTGAACTAGGCACTAACAACATCACTTCGGAGCACATTTGCTGTGCCATATCTGACAAGAAATGTGCCGACAGCTACCAAGCCAAAAAGGACTGGTTGAAGCGGGAGTTTGATGACGGTTATGTCTTCAGACGACTGAATGAAAGGGCCAAGGTGTTCATCGAATATGGCCCTGCGGAAAAGGCCTGGGTTCCCATCACCGCCCCCAACTACCTCAATGTGAATTGTTTCTGGGTATCGGGAAAGTATAAGAAAAGTGGTTACGGGAAAGCACTCTTACAGTCCGCCATCGACGACGCCAAAGCACAGGCTAAGAGCGGCTTGGTGACTGTGGTGGGTACGAAGAAGTTCCATTTTATGAGCGACACCCGATGGCTCCTGAAGCAGGGATTTGAGGAGGTGGAAAGGATTCCGAGTGGATTCAGTTTGCTGGCCCTGAAGCTAACAAAGGATGTCGCTCCCCCGGCATTCAACGACGCGGTGAAAAGCGGTGAATGCCCCGATAAAAAGGGCATTGTGGTATACTATTCCAATCGTTGTCCATTTGCAGAATTTCATGCAAGGGAATCGCTCAGTGAAACAGCCAAGAAGAGGCAGCTAGCGCTTAAAGTCATCAAGCTAAAAAATCTGCAGGAGGCCCAACAGTGCCCAAGTCCTGCCACGATTTTCAGCTTGTTTCTCAACGGGAAGTTTATGACCACGGACCTGAGTGTCTGTATGGACAGCCGCTACGATAAAGTGATGGACAAACTGATAAGTTAGCGACGAGCCGGATGCACTGGAGAAATGATCGCTGATGTAGAACTCATCCTGCCCACAGGGACTGGTGCCCCTGTTGCTAAAAGCTCGACCAATTCAAAATAATCGTTCCCAGCCTCAACCACTTATTGCGAAAGTCGTATCCAGTTGGAGTCCTTTTATAGGACGAAATGAAAACGAATTGTACAGTAGAGCGCATGGGGAAAATAGTCTATTACGTCGCGAGTTCATTGGACGGCTACATCGCGGGCAAGAATGATGACATCAGTCCATTCATTTTGGAAGGAGAGGGGGTCGAAAAGTACCAGTCGGACCTCGCCAGTTTTGGGACGGTGATCATGGGAAGAAAGACTTACGAGTTCGGATTTCAATACGGTCTCGAACCCGGACAACCTGCCTATCCCAACATGGACCATCACATCTTTTCCAATTCCCTAAAAATCGACCACCTGTCGGAGGCTGTCAAGATAGAGAAGCCAAGTATCGATAGGATAGGGGAGATCCGGCAAAACGCCAACTCGGACATCTACCTTTGTGGCGGGGGGGTGAGTTTGCCGGTTGGTTGTTGGACAATGGTATGATTGATGAACTCAAGCTCAAATTGAATCCCATTGTGCTAGGTGGCGGCACCCAGCTATTCGGTTCCTCTGAGACGAGCGCCAAGTGGACACTCACTGAAAAAGAGTCGTTTTCTGACGGGCTTCAGATTCTCACCTACATGCGGGGATAGGGGGTCTCACTCCGCGCTTTTCAAGACCCAAGGTTCTCTGCTTCAGACTGCGATTCAGGTATCCGTAAACGCGGTACGTAGGATGCCCAACAGCTCGCCAATGTCCTTACATTGAATCACTTCCCCCTGGATCTTCACATTCCAGGCATTGTCTACGTGCTGGACCGCCACTTCGCACCGGGAGTCATTGATCACTTCGTAGCCTTCACGCTCCAACGCCCGTCGCGTCCAGGTGCTGTACACATCGTTTCCGAAAAGAGCGACCTTGCCTTTGGCTGGATGCACCACCTTGAATGCGCCAGATTCGCGATCAAACCGGAAGGCCTTGCTTTTGAAAACCCGCTCAAACATGCCCGACAAAACCAAATCCTCAGGCGTTCCACTTTTTAGGTCTTCTTCCCGGTTCATAAGCCATATCGTATCGGCGCTCTGTAGCGCTAGATCCAGCTCATGGGTGGACAGGAGGATCCCCTTATTGGTGTCTTTCGCCAAGCGCTTGAGTATATTCATGATTTCCACCCGGTTGGGTAAGTCTAGGTGGGCCGTCGGCTCGTCCAGCATGATCAACGGCGTGTCCTGGGCCAAGGCCTTGGCGATCATGACCCGTTGCTTTTCTCCGTCACTGAGTTCATGAAATAGTCGATGTTTATAGTCCTCCAAATGGACGCTATTAAGCGAGCGTAAAATCATCTCATGATCCTTCTCCTGCAGCTTCGCGAAGTAATTGGTATAAGGGTAGCGGCCGATGGCTACGATGTCCATCACCGTCATAGCCCCCACATTGATCCTATCGGTGAGCACAAGACTCAATAGCCTGGCGTATTGGTGAGGCTTGATTCGTTTTACATCTACCTCTGCAATGAACGTGTCCCCGCGAAGCTGTGGCTGGAGCCCGGCAATGGTCCTCATCAGGGTAGACTTACCGCAGCCATTGGGACCGATCAGGCAGACGAGTTCGCCATTGTGGACCTTGGCATCGAGGTCCTTTTCGAGCTCCAGCGTACCCTGCTTGGTCTTGTACCCAATGGTGAGTCCATGAGTTTGGAGAATGGGTACCGTGAAGTGACCCGTCGACGTTTGCGTGACCGGTTTCATCAAAAGGCTCCTTTCAT
>JBCCXG010000853.1:0-2711 GCA_039191945.1 Bacteroidota bacterium | reverse complement strand
CATCAAGGTCGCCTGCTGATGATTTGATCTCCTCGAGTGGGCTGTGTGATCGAGTGGTCAGTACAGAGAAAGCCATGTAGCCTACCACGACCACAAAAAATATGAGGAACCCTAAAAATACTTTCTTCTTCATGACTATTCGATTTGGTCTTCTATATAAAGTTACTCAACACTTCCATCAAATGGATATAGCTCATTGATTGGTGCATATTGGTAATCCAGGGCATCAAGCCGGATCGTACCATACCAATCTCCTGGTGCGTCAACAACAATCACTTCTTTGGCATATCCCGTTTCATCGAAACCTCTTCTGAAATGCACTCTGGACTTTACCACAAATACCTGATAATCGTCCGGGTTGATGCCTCCTACACGCATTTGCTCAGGGTATAAGAGCTGCGTATAAGTAGGTGTGATGAAAAGCGCATTATTATCTCCAAACTCCACAATGGCTGTTTTATCATAGCCTCGGTATTCACCGAAATACTTCAGTTTGCCTTGGATCCTGACCTTTTCACCCGCCTGAGCACCGGTGTAGCCACCGACCATCATGTCAAAATCATCACCTGGTTGTGCTTCTGAGACTTTCAGTTGTTCGAGTACATTGGCGTCAGTTAATGCCCCATAAAGTACGCCTGATACGTTTTGCTTGATTAACTCGTCCAATATCCATGTGGCATCACCTGGCCTATCGGAATAGTCCCCCAAGACCACTGGTGCACGACCTCCGGCCAGAGCTGCTTTCGTCTGTTCAACCGCTTCTTTTGGCATTGGGTAGCCACCTAATGCGAATTCTTCTCTCACCCTCCAGATGTACTCTTGCATATCATCAGCGATGGAATCTGCAAGGTTTTGATCACCATTGGTCATCACATGAACAGTGGTTCCCACATCGGGCACGTCCGACCAGGGGAAACCGTAGAAGACGTTGACAAACACATCAGGTAATCTCGATTCCCAGCGTCTGGCACGTTCCATGATGTCCATAGATGGAGACTGTCCAGTCCATTGCAATACCGTACCCGTAATGATTGGGGGTTTTCTGCTAGCTGTTGTGGATTCGTATCTTCCAGCCATGATTTCCCTTAGGAAATAGGCTGCTCTTTCACCTTGTAGGTAAGAGTCATAATGTGGGTAGCGCTTGGTCACGAATGCACCATTGGCGTATTTGAGGAAATCACCATCCTCATTGCCATGAAGATCAAATGTGGCCACAATGGGTACATCGGGCCCGACAACCTCTCGCACACGTTTAGCAATTTCTGCCTCCGGTTTGGGTATGTCGCGTACCGCCATAGCACCATGTAAAGCCAAGAAAACGCCATCTAGTGGCATGTTGCCTTTAACCTCCTCGACAATTGTACCCATGAAGTGGTCAAAACTCTCCTTGCTGTTCCAGCTTCGTGAGCTACCGCCAAAAACGCCACCAGGCGAGGTGATGCCTATTAGGTCCATGTCTGGGTAGGATCTCGCTCTTTTTACGAATCCGCGGATATAGCCACCTGATGAGAGTAACTCCTCACCTCCTACGGGTGGCCCGAGTTTAGTCCAGTCTTCAATTTCCGTATCTCCGCCAGGACAAAAAGTGCAAGTCTCATGCATGTATCTGATGACGGCTATTTTCAGTTTCTTTTGGTCTTGTTCCTGTACTGTTGGGTTACATGATACGATGAGTAATGCAGGTAATAAAAGGAGGAATAGTTTTTTCATGGTCTGTGATTTACCATTGAAAAACGTACATAAATCTGACATTGTCAATAGACAAATGACCAATGGATTATTCCGATAGGAAATCCTAATAACGATCACTTGGGGGTGAGTACCGATAGGTTATCTGGGCCGATTGTAGATGTCGATCGTCTCGTAGAGGATCTCTCGCTTAGGCTTTTGCGATAGCGCGATAGGGATCAGACTAAGAATCGACACAGATGCCAGACTTGCTGGGGTCCTAAAATCTTCGCGCTGTATAGCTGCGATGGCTGCCCACGAACCAAGTGCAACGGAGGCGAACTGAATCCAGCGATACTTGCGGGCTTTCTTCAAATGTGCTGCACTTTCTGGGTCATCTGCGACTGCCCATCTCAGGTTATTATAGCCGATGGTTCTGAGGGATTCTTCATTCTTTTCAAAGAAGTAATCGACCTTGTTATTTTCCCTATTCTTGAAAGGTGAGAGCCTCGTCTTTTTGTACTCTTGACTGTAGATATCAATTCTTGGGCCATTGAGTATTCTCTTACGATATTGGATATTGCCTTTGAATAACCCTGCCAACCGATAGCGTACAGTGTCATATTCGATGTATTTCACTGCCGGTATCTCCACAATATACTGATCATCAAATGTGAAGTAAGCTACTCCCTTCTTAGGGTTGGAGAAAGATGTGTAAGAAGGTGTTATTACTGTGCCGTTGTAGAGGACATATGACTGTTTCTGCGCTTGTAGGAAGTGCGCGGAGAGCATCAACAGCAATGAGATGAGAATAACTTTTAAGGCTACAAATGTTGGCATATTACCCTCTGCAGGTCTTGTTAACAATCGCATGACTATTACAATTGTTTGATCGATCCATTTTCTGGCAGCAGAAGATAGATAAGAACAATAAAAAAGGGCCCGTTTAGGAGCCCCTTTGTCGTCTATTACTCATTTGCGATAGCTGCTTACCACCCACAGTATTGGGCCGGTCGGTTCCGGACTGGACGTCCTATCGGAAT
>JBCCXG010000852.1:0-2715 GCA_039191945.1 Bacteroidota bacterium | reverse complement strand
GTGATCAGCGAAATCATGGCAGATCCATCTCCCGCTCAAGGTCTTCCCGAGGAGGAGTTCATCGAGTTGCTCAATATCTCGAACACCACCTACAACTTGAAGGGCCTATCCTTGGCCAAATCTTCCGGCGAAGTAGACCTGCCAGATCGTGAGCTCGCTCCCGGTGAATACATAGCGTTTGTCGGCTTTGGTGCTGGGTCGTCGTTTACGCAGGTTAACGTCGTCGGCCTCGAGGGTCTCTTTAGCTTTAGCAATGACGGAGACTCCATTGTATTGCGAAATCGAATAGGAGAAATTGTTGACGTAGTCGAATACGAACTTTCTTGGTACCGAGATACAGAGAAGGACAATGGAGGTTTTAGTTTGGAGCTTATCAATCCCTTCAGCGAGTGTGGAGGGGCCGCCAACTGGATGGGTAGCACGGATCCACTAGGTGGCACGCCAGGATCACGCAATGCTTCGTTTTCCGATCAGATAGAATCGCAGCCACCATTAATCTTGAATAGTCAGCTCCTCGATGCAACAAGATTGGAGGTTCAATTCAACGAGGAAATGGACCCCGCTACGCTTCTGACCTCCAAGTTCTCGATTGAGGGCTTTGAGATAGCCTCAGTCATGGTTGGTGAGCGTTTAGAGGAAGTGCTGATCACCTTCGACCAAGAGGTGCCCACTGGCCAATTGTTAGAACTAGATATTGAAGGGGTAGCAGATTGCTCAGGCAATGTGATCGTGCCGAGCTCGATTGGTTTTGGTCTGGGCAGGCCACCGGCCTTTTTGGATTTGCTGATTACCGAAATCTTTTCAGACCCTGACCCTATGATCAGCCTTCCGGATGCGGAATATCTGGAGATACAAAACGTATCCAACGACCTCATCACGCTAAGCAATGTCCGCGTGAGAGACGCCACAGGTCGGTCTCAACCCATTGGGGGCATTATTGGGCCCGGTGAAATCCTCGTACTGGCTTCAAGTGGCGAGCTGATAGAGTTTGTCAACTTACTGCCAAGAGGAGTAGCCAGCTGGCGGTCCTTGACCAACTCCGGGGAGCGGCTGGCGCTCATATACGAGGATACTGATGTCGAGCAAGTCATCTTTCAAATCGACTTTCAAGGGGTTTGGCATGATCCAGAGAAACGCGATGGCGGCTACTCTTTAGAGATGAGAGACACGGGAAATCCTTGTGGACAGGCCCGAAATTGGGGTAGTTCGGTCGATCCTGCCGGTGGCACACCGGGTAGGACCAACTCCATTAGGGCCTCAGTTCCTGACAATTTTGGGCCTCAACTCCTCAATGCGTTCGCCTTGACCTCTGATTCGGTCAGGCTAGACTTCGATGAAAGTTTACTTACGCCACTAGGGGGTATGATCACCATTTCGGAGGGAGTCGAGGTTAGCGAGACTCTTTCACCGGAGGATCAACCTAACCAGTTGTTCCTAACCGTCAACCCACCCTTGGAGAACGGTGTGGAGTATAAAGTGCTGGCACAAGACATTCGGGACTGCTTGGGCAATATGCGCAGTGACAATGAAGTCTTGCTGGTCCTGCCAGTTGAGGCGCTTCCAGGCGAAGTGCTGTTAAGTGAGGTGCTTTTCGACCCGAAGCCTGATGGGTTTGACTTTGTGGAGGTCTACAATACCACGGATCTGTACTTGACGCTTAAGGATTGGAGGGTAGAAAATGCCAATGATAGCGACCCAATTACTACCGATGAGCTCATTATTGGCCCCGCAGCTTTTCTGGTCTTGACTGAGAATAAGGACCGGTTGCTGTTGGACTATCCTCAAGCTGAGGATGAGCGCATATTTGAAGTCGGGGGCCTGCCTACCTTCTCCAACGACGAGGGTATTGTGAAAATCGTAGATAACCGGGGCAGGGTACAAGATTCTCTCTTTTACCAAGACGATTTTCACAACCCACTCCTCGCGGATCGCGAAGGCGTGTCTTTAGAGCGAATTGATTTCAGCGCACCGAATGTGGCGGACAACTGGGTTTCTGCATCCAGCACGTTTGGCTTCGCGACACCTGGATTTGCAAATAGTCAATCCAGGACGGCAGAAGTCTCACGGGGCGAAGTCGTAGCCGATCCGAGCGTGTTCATTCCTGGTGGCAGTAATACCATGTCGGCGTTTACGACCATCAACTACGACTTTGAGACACCTGGACAATTTGCCAACATCAACCTATATGATCAAAATGGGAGATTGGTGAGGAGATTGGCGGAAGGACTGGCGCTCGCAAGCAGGGGCTTTGTCACCTGGGATGGTACCAATGATGCGGGCGCGGCTGTCAGAATGGGTTATTACTTGATTGTCTTTGAGGTCTTCGGGGCGAACGGATCATCTGAAGTCATCAAGGAGACGGTAGTGGTCGGTCGTGATTTTTAGCTTGTCTTTGCGATCTAAAAATGATGAAAAGTGACTACCTGTAAACTTTTGACCGGCAGAAACTGTATTCTTAGTAAATTGGATATTCCCTAAACCTAAAAAGATGAACTGCTTAATTGATCAAGCCATTGATGAGAACCTCCGTCGCGGCCAAACCGTCGAAGCAATCAGGGCCTACATTGAGGACCGGTACCGTGTCAAAATCGATCTCTCCCTAATCAGGCGACGTATCAAAGGCCTTAAGTTGCCGATGCCTGTTTAGATTTTTCGAAGCCTACAATGATTGGATCCTATCTCACATGCGATTTTACTTAGATTTGCGGTGAAAAG
>JBCCXG010000851.1:0-2735 GCA_039191945.1 Bacteroidota bacterium | reverse complement strand
TTGGTGGCTAACTCTCGAGGTCTTCGTGATCCGGGCGATCAGTAAAACCTCTTTTTCATCATAAAGCAACTTATAGAATCCGGAACCGGGGGGTGGGTTTCGGGCACCATCATACCTCACAAAATGATCGTCAAACAGGGTGAAGGTCGAAACCTGCCGGGGATTGATCCTTAAGAACTCGCGACTATCCATAAACAGTGTCATGTTTCGGATGACCAGGGCATTGTTCATCAGGTCGTAGATCATCCCCACCTCTTCGTACTGCTGGCCTCTGAAAGTGATTGTGCCTTTCCTCCACTGTCCGTCCCCTAGGAAAGGATGGTCGCTGAGTGTGCGTCCAGGTATTTCGTAAAAACTCCCTTCAAATAACTCTGGGTTTTTGCCGACGAAGACCGTATCGTACCAGTTATCCAATCCTCCTTCTAGGTCAAAGCCCGAAATGGAGTATTGCGCAGTTAAGGGAGCAACGTGGAGAAGCCATACCGTGCAGAGTACTGCCGTCGTTCTGTTCATTGCGGGTCGATCCGTCGTTGGGTTTATTTTGGGAACAATTCTCTTACTTAAAGATGTAGATTAAATGTGTCACCGGCGCAGAATACAGTACAGACGGTCGCATTTTTAGTAGATTCATAATTAATTGGCAATCTGGTCGCGGAGGATGCAATCACTTTCTGCATTTGTACACATGCACCCTCCCACGCTTCGATTCCCCCTGAGTTGCGGATATGATCTATAAAACGGACCCTCCTGGCTCAATATGAGTCCCAGCTTTGCACATTGTCTGCCGGGCAGCGCTCCACATTCCAAGTGCTTTTTTGAGGGATCTTATCAACTATGGCGCTCCTAGCATTGCGGTTATTGAAGGCCTTTGCAGTTGAATGTGGTGACCCGAATTCCTGCTTCTTCGAGCCAGCGCACTTCGTGAATATCATTTTGCTGTTCTAAAGCTACTTCCTGTAAGGAGGCCGCGGCGAGCACCTTTTTCAGATGGTCCTGCGTCAACCCTCGGACCTTGGCAAAGGAGATTTTTTCCAATCTTGGCAGATGCTGCAAGATGCTGAGGTCCGGAACTCCCCCTAGGATGAAATGCAATTCCTTCAAGCTCCGATTGGCCTGGAGAAAACCAAGGTCCTTTACTTTCATTTTTGACAAGGTGAGCCTCACTATGTCCGAAAGCCCTGCAATGCTCGGTAGATCCTTGGCATTTTCACCAATAAAAAGTTCTTGAAGCGCCTCTTGACGTGTGACATGCCGCAGGGACACGTTCTTACCCAGTACCCCCAGGATTTCCAACTGCAGGTATTCATTGATCTCCCTGAGTTCGGAGTGGGTGGTCATGAAGTCTACGGTCAGGTTTTTCAATGAGGGGGTCCAACGCAAAACCTCCAAATTGGTGATGGCCCCAAACTCATTGAGGGGAACTCGCAACTTTGCCCTCGGGTGTTTGGCCAGCACGATATCATTCACGTTCGAGAAAGTCTGAGGAGAGACCTCAAACTTTCTCGAAAACTGTATTTGCGCCAATAGCCCTTTGCCAACGATCGCCTCGCAGTCCGCCGTGGTCAGATTACCCATGATGTTGAGAACGCCATTGGGTAATAAAGCATAGGTTGCCGTCATCATGCTGCAAATTTGTGAAACTGTCGCCACTATGGAAACAACCTGCCAATGGGAGAGGAGAAGCCAGTGAACGGATATATCTCTCCGAAGTGCGCATTGGATTGGTTGTGGTACCAGAATCGATTGGTGTTGATCCTGGACACCCCGCGGATGAGGTTGGCAGAGGTACCCCCATCGGACCTCGCACCTCCGTGGAAATCAATCATCTGTTGCTCCCGACCTCTGATCGCAGCATAAGCGTCGGAATACCAGCTCCCATAAGCATATTGATCGATGTCTACGATCTGATAGCCATTGAAGAGGTAGGGATGGCCCAACATTCGGGCTCGAAGAATATCGTAGGCTGGGCCAAACCCAGAAGTTCTGCCTGTGTAGGTGAGCCCCGTTTCCGGGTTGTATAAGGTATAGGTCAGCCATAACCTGGGTCCACCTGCTACAGTGGCCACGCCCGCCCCTATGCCTGCGTTCCGTAGCTCGTTGATGCGGCGATCTACCGCTTCGCGTTGTTCCGCAATCGCCGCATCACTTCTGCGCTCACCGCACAAGCAGGCATCCCATACTTCGTGGGCAACTTGGTTGAGCAAGGACGTCGCGAAGCCTTGCTTCAGTCCCGCCATGAAGCTTCCCCCGGCCAGCTTACTGCTGATGCCTCCGGACAATGCTCCTGATGCCACCATGGTCACTGCGCGCCAGGTGCGGGTAAAATGCTTCGTGAGCTTGCCTGTCTGTGCGGCTACCGTATGACTGACCAGGCCTGCGGCAAATCCGGAGAAGAAATCACCGCCTTCGACGGAGGAGACCACACCTCCAATGACGCCGTGAGCGATATGCTGCGTGGCAGGCCCAATGAGACCCGCTTGGGCGGCATTGCCTATACCGAAGGTAAGTACCCCCGATATCCCGCCGATGAGGAAGGCGCTCCCCGCTCCCTGGAAGAAGGGTTGGCCGTTGATGAGGTTGGCAACGCCATTAAAAATGACGGCTGAAGCTCCGCCTACGATGAAGGCGGCAGCCGCCGTGGCAATCGCTCCGCCACCGAGGAACCCTGCCACCGCGGGTATGAGAAAGAAGAATTCTCCACTGGGGTCGGTATACATCAGTGGATTGTTGTAAGC
>JBCCXG010000850.1:0-2739 GCA_039191945.1 Bacteroidota bacterium | reverse complement strand
TTTGATTCCTAGCCGTCGCCTTCTATTGGAGGACGTCGTGGAGAACTTTGATCGGATAAGACGTGCTGGTATAGCCAACGTGGGGGAGTTGCTGCACCTGACTAAGACCAAGCCCATGCTGCAGTCTTTGGCCGACGAGCTGGGTCTCGATGAGCACTATCTGACCCTGCTAGTGAGAGAAATAAGGAGCCTGAGACCGCTACCCATCAAGCTGAAGGACTTCCCTCAGACCGCGGGTCTCTTGGTCCAACGGCTAGCTTCTCTGGGGATCCGGAATACCACGCAGCTCTTTGATCGAATCGTCTCGCCGGAAAGTAGGCTGGAGCTAGCCCTTCGGACACGAGCTACTATCGAGGAGATCGACAGACTCGCTCGACTCACGGACCTTTCAAGGATTCGTTGGGTCAATCATATATTCGCCTTTGTGCTGTTGGAGGCTGGTTATCGAAGTGCAATGAAGGTTGCTGAAGCCGACTACCATGCGCTGTATCGACATATCAAGGCACTTAATGACGAACGTGAAATCTATAAAGGGCAAATTGGTGAAAATGACATGAAGCGTATCGTAGATGCGGCTCAACTCTTGACGCATGAGGTGAGGTGGCCTTGAATCTACGCATTGCGGTTGAGGTGCTATCTTTCCGTGATGTGGCTTATTCAAAGGCTTTCATTCTTGTCCTTGGTTATGCTTTCCGCCTGTGCCTTACGACCTAATGGAAGCTTGGAAATTGAAGGCCGCAAAAGAACCTACAGCCTTCATCTACCAGCTGGCTATGGCGAGAGTGAAGTGCACTACCCTGTTGTATTTGTATTGCACGGAAATCCGTCCTCCGGATGGCAGATGCAGTGGTATACTGGAATGAGTAAGACAGCGGATGACAATGGTTTTATCGCCGTCTATCCCGATGCGATAGACAAAATGTGGCAGTTTGATGACGGTCAGCGAATGGAAGAAGAGGTCCATTTTGTCGAGCGTTTGTTGGAGCATTTGCAATCCACCTACCGGGTGGATGCCACTCGGGTGTACTTCGTTGGGATCTCTGGAGGATCGCTATTCTTGTCTTCTCTGGTCAAGGCGTTACCCGGAAAAGTCGCGGCGATCAGTAAGATCGCGGCAGGCCGTTTTGCCATTGAAGAGGGAGGTGATGAAGCCCCACAGCAAGCAATGCCTGTTCTTTTGATGATGGGCACTGATGACTATCTCTTTCCCGGCGATGTATCGAGAGAAATCCTTTCGGCAGAGGAGACGCTACACTACTGGTTGGAAAGGAACCGCTGTACCACTGATCCTTTGGTACGCCATCTACCTGATTCGGATCCAGAAGATGGCTCTACCGTCACAACCTTTGCCCACAAGTCTGATGTGGGAGCGGATGTGCTTTTTTATCGAATTGAAGGTGGCGGGCATCATTGGCCCAACTCACGTTTTGATGCACGTACCTTCTACAAGAAAAGAGACTTGGGAAATTTGAACAAGGACTTTGAGACGAATCAGGTTCTTTGGGACTTCCTTTCTCAGTACCATAGATGATTAGCGTGGGGTTTCCTTCCCTTGCGAGACGGGCTCGAAGTTGATGGGCAACATATCTCCAACGCGCTCCCAGGCCATATAGCCTGTGAAGAGTAGGGCAGTGGTCGGGGAGTAGTGCCCGTCCGGGTAGATGCGGACCGTTTGCTTGACCTCTACATGCGAAGTCTGTTCCTCCCGATACACATGCGTCTGCTGTCGGTAGAGGGCAGAAGGAGGTTCCTCCAGATACACCACCCGCAACCTCAGAGGTGCCTGAAGAGTGGCTCCCTCTTCATCAATGGCTAGCGCCTCCCAATAGTGCCACATTTTCTTGGCTACCAGATCAATGCTATCCGGAAGATTCGCTTTGGAGAGCAGTTCTCTTTGCCTCAGGGAGACCTTTTCGCCCGACCCTGCCCGAAAGGCGGCAACCGAACGTTGGATTTGCCGCAAGGTGTCGGCGCTGGGCTTTTCGGGGTTGTAAGTCCGGGAAATGGCGTAGGATCTAAATCCGTCATCCACGGATGTTCCCAATAACATACTTTTTAGCCAGTGCTGTATCGATCCTTGGTAGGCTTTTTCTCGACGTTTTTGGTACACGGATTTTCTCGCCAGCTCAGCAAAACTGGTATAGCCATTGTACTCCACAACATTCCTCCGAATGTCCAACGCAAAGTCTTCGAGAACAAACGCTATGCGATAGCCGAGCCTGCGATTGGTGATTTGGATGGGCGCTCTCGCAGATGCTTTCAATGTACCCCTCACGCGATCAAGGTCCAGGACCAGTTGCTCCTCGTTGTCGATGGTGCATTGGCTGGCGTTGGCCGTCGTTCCCAAAAAGGCTTCTTTAAATAGGATGAGATTGTCGTACCACTCGGGGGCTCTTTCTGAGGCCACAGTCAGTGCCGGTATCTCGAAAGACAAAGGTCTCAAGTCGATGCGCAATGGAGCCTTTAGGGTATCGGTTTTCAGCGGCAGCAAGTAGGTGCGATATCCTTGCTGGTGGACGATGAGTTCGAAGTTACCGGGACCTGCAGAGAACTGAAATCGCCCATCGAGATCCGTCTGGCCTTTGAAGCTCGTGTTGTTCAGAAAAACGTTGACCCCAGGAAGCGCCTCACCGTTTTCATTGTCGACCACGGTGCCAGATACCGTGACCGATCGCTGTGCCTGGGTCTCCGAAACCCAAAGGCAAATGAGGGCCATCAAGCAAAGGCGTAGTATCATCG
>JBCCXG010000849.1:0-2747 GCA_039191945.1 Bacteroidota bacterium | reverse complement strand
AAGGCTACGCACGAGCCGTTCCATTACCCCGAGCGATTGTCGACACTGTTGGAAGGTGTGGAGATTCCCGAGCCAGAAAGCCTCTTGGACTTCTACCCCGATAAAACGTCCCGCACCTTTGAGGGGCAAATCCTTGAGATCCTTGGTGCAAGATTCGCCAACAACTCGCCTCGCTACATGCATGATACCTTCTCCGTAGAGGGATTGGATGCGGACGCCGCACGTAGAGCGATCTACCAAGAATTTGCCAAAACCTTCCTGCGCTCTGGAGCGGCCATCGACGAAAACCTGGGCCGAATCCTTGATTATCTCGACGAGGAAGGGCTGCGAGACAATACTGTCGTGATCTACACCTCCGACCAAGGCTACTTTATTGGGGAGCACGGCTTGTTTGATAAGCGCATGATGTACGAAGAGTCGATTCGAATGCCTTTCGTCATCAGCTATCCCCCGGAAATTGACCCCAATTCGGTCAATGACGATTTGATCCTCAATACAGACTTTGCCCCTTTGTTCCTGGACTATGCAGGGCTTTCTATTCCTCCATCCATGCAAGGACGAAGTTTTCGGGCCAATCTCCAGGGACTTACACCCGACGACTGGCGCGACGCCTTTTATTATCGATACTGGACGCACGAAACTCACCGTCCAGCCCACTTGGGCATTCGGACCAAAGATGAGAAGCTGATGTTTTTGTACGGAATAGACCTGCGAGATGCATCCAACCCTAGTACCTCACCTAGCTGGGAATACTACGATCTCGCGGAGGACCCAAAAGAGATCAATAACCTATATAATGAACCTACCAAGGCGGAGCGCATCCAAAAGCTGAAATCGAAATTGTCCGAATTAAAAGTCGAAGCACAAGATAACGAATCAGCTTATCCGGCGACAGATTCGCTTTTTCGAGCCGCGTTCACCGTTGAAGACTAATCCAATGAAAATCTCCTTTTCTACCTCCATTCTGTTTTTGTGCCTGGGATTCTTAACGTTCTTATCCTCCTGTGAAGCGCCGTCGACCCCCGCAGCGGATCGACCGCCCAACGTGGTGCTCATGTTTATTGATGATGGTGCATACGATGACTACTCGCCCTTTGGCAGACCACTCTATCCTACGCCCCACGTGGAGCAACTGGCCGCTGAGGGGACCAGTTTTACAAAGTTTTACGTGCCACAATCCGTTTGCTCTGCCTCGAGAGCCGCCCTGCTATCTGCTTGCTATCCAGGACGAACGGGGGTATTTGGTGCGCACGGACCGTTCGGCGCGGGATTGGATACGGCCTACGCTACCTTGGGTGAGGTGATGCAATCTGCAGGATATGCCACGGCCAGTTTTGGCAAATGGCACATTGGGGACTTACCCCATACCCGCCCCGATGCGAGAGGTTTCACCGAGTCAAGTGGCCTTATGTACTCCAACGACATGTGGCTCCATCATCCCGAAAACCCAGTATACTGGGGCCAGCATCCGTTGCAATATTGGAAGAATGGCGAGGTCGAAATCGAAGAGGTGACGAAAGATGATCAGCGCAATCTGACCACCTGGTACACGGAAGATGCGGTTGACTTCATCAACCGTCGCAAGGAGGAACCCTTCTTTCTCTACGTGGCGCACTCCATGCCTCATGTACCGCTGTTTGTGAGTGACAAGTTCGAAGGAAAGTCTGGCACGGGGCTGTATGGAGATGTCATGATGGAAATCGACTGGTCAGTGGGACAGATCAACCAGGCGCTAAAGGACAATGGCCTGGAAGAAAATACCTTGTTCATTTTCATCGGGTCTGACAATGGTCCCTGGTTGAGCTACAGCGACCATGCCGGGATCACCCCCTTTCGAGAAGGAAAGGGAACCACCTTTGATGGCGGCGTTCGCAATCCTTGTATTATCAAATATCCCTCGATAATCAAACCTGGTATCTTCTCCAGCAACACATTCTCCTCCTTAGATGTCTTACCCACCATTACCCAGGTGACTGGGGCTCCATTGCCAGACAATCCCATCGATGGACAAAACGTTTGGCCGCTGATCGTCAATGAGGCTGGGGCGACCAATCCCAATACCTATTATCCCCTATCGAATGGCAGGCGCTTTGAAGGAGTCATCAGCGCCGATGGCCAATGGAAGCTCCACCTTCCGCATAACTATCGTACACTCGACTCGGGTGGTCGCGATGGCTTTCCAGGGAAGTATAGACAAGACAAGATCGATACCGCACTTTTTGACCTGGTTCACGACCCGATCGAAAAAGGTAACGTAATAGACGTCTACCCGGAGGTGGCCGCAGATTTGATCGAGTTAGCTGATGCGCACTACCAGCGCTTCTATGCTCCTCGAGAAACCGAGTAAAGGCGAAACGCTACCTTGTCTTTTCAATCGACCATTTTTTCTTGATCGTTCACCAAACATGACACCCATCCATGATTGACTTTTTCCTTGTTGTCGCTGTAGCCGTAGGCATTGCCGTCTTATTGCTGCTTGTTTTGGTCGTGAGGATACAGGCTTTCCTGGCCCTGTTGATTGCCAGTATCGTGGTGGGTCTGATGGCTGGTATGCCACCATCGTCGATTATCGAAAGCGTCCGGAATGGCATGGGAGGCACCCTGGGCTTCGTGGCAACGGTGGTTGGCCTCGGAGCAATTTTTGGTGCCATTCTTGAAAAGTCTGGTGGGGCACAAGGCATTGCCAACTACCTCCTGAACAAGTTTGGAGAGGACCGAGCTCCTACGGCTCTGGTGATCACCGGCTT
>JBCCXG010000848.1:0-2765 GCA_039191945.1 Bacteroidota bacterium | reverse complement strand
GTGTCTAGCACTTTCGGTACCTTGAAGTACTCTTTGTCGTGCTCTGGGGCATTGGCGAGCCCCTGTGACCGAGTCAGCGTGTTCTTTGGGTCATCCTCCCTCAAGGCGTTGCGCTCAAAAGACATATGAGTCAGTGCCTCGACGTCTTTCGTATTCACTTCATTGAGCTTCTCTACCCAGGTCAAGATCTTCTCGAGATCTGCTATGACCTGTTTCTCCATCTCTTTGGGTACTTCTACCCGGGCCAGATGAGCTACTTTTTCTAGCGTACTCTTGTCAACTTTCATGCTTAGATCATCAACGAAAGCAATATTAACTCAAACCGCCGAATTGTCCTGTAATCCGCTTTCGATGACCTGACGCACCTGGCGCTTTAGTTCTTCGATTTGCTCTTTGTCCTTACCTTTTGAAAAGATCGGTTTGTGAACGATCATTTTCACTTTGCCTCTGTGGACATACAGTTTCGGATCGTCAGGGAGAATGATATAATTGGTGCAAAGGGAAACCGGTACAATAGGCCGGTTGAGCTCTGCTGCAAGCCGGAAAGCGCCATCTTTAAAGGGAACCATCTTGGGAGGTGCAGTCGTGATCATGCCGCCCTCCGGGAAATAGGTGATATTGAATCCCTTCTTCGCCACAGACAGCACCTTTTTCTGGCTCTTAGCCCGGCTCATCGTGCTGCCCCGCTCTACCGGCACATGAAGCTTCTTGAACATGTAGCCAAACAAAGGCACTTTGGTGAGCGACTGCTTACCGATGAATTTGAATGGGACCCCCAGCAACCCCATAGCGGGTATGTCGAGGTAGGAAAAGTGATTGGCGCAAAAGATGTATTGCTCTTTCGCATGGGGTTTGTGCTTCCATTCTATGGACACCGGCATCATCATCAGGGAGAAAAAGATGCGAGCCCACCAATTGTGCAAGACCAATGCCGGGTTGTGCCACTTTTCGTTTTGAGAAGCCACCCAAAAGAAGGGAAAGAGGACCAAAAAAGGAATGGCAAACGCTATTGCCATATGCGCGGAGTTGAACCGCCAAAACATCTTCATCACAAGGGACTCTTTGTAGAATCTGCTCGAATCAATTCGCAATTCTCTCAGGCTCATGGTCGCCTACGTTCAAAAATAAAACAAAGGTACACGCTACGCCCAGAACGTGTCACCCGTAGGCAATCAATAGAAAATCGAAAAAATATTTTCAAAAGCAGTAATAATTCATGGGGCTTTGTCACTAATCCACCGAAATTGACATTGAAATCAAAATCACCAAAGAATTGCTGGAAGTAAAGAATATCCACAAATCCTATAGTGGTAAAGAGGCGCTGAGCGGTGTATCGCTGACTGTCCCGGAGGGCTGCATTTTCGGTCTCTTGGGCCCGAATGGCGCCGGCAAAACCACACTCATTAGGATCATTACACAGATCATCAACGAAGACCAGGGAGAGATTCTCCTAAAAGATAAGCCCATGACGCCTGCTGATGTCCGCAGGATAGGTTATCTGCCGGAAGAGCGAGGCCTGTACAAAAAGATGAAAGTGGGAGAGCAGCTGCTCTTCCTGGCGGGCCTGAAAGGGTTAAGTAAGCCGCAAGCCAAGCAACAGATCAAATACTGGTTTGAAAAATTGGGTGTCGAAGGTTGGTGGAATAAGAAGGTGGAAGATCTTTCTAAGGGGATGAGCCAGAAGGTGCAGTTCATCGCCACCGTCTTGCACCAACCTGATCTGGTGATTTTGGACGAGCCGTTCTCCGGTTTTGATCCCGTCAATGCCAATTTGATCAAAGACAACATCCTGGAGATGCGCGAGCAAGGCACCACCGTCATTTTTTCCACCCACCGCATGGAGTCCGTGGAGGAGCTTTGCGACCACGTGGCGATGATCAACAATTCACAAAAGATCCTGGATGGCGCCAAAGAGGAGATCAAATCGGAGTACCGCAGCAATACCTTCATGATCGAACACACAAAAACCATTCAAGACTTGCCTTTGGACTTTTCGCTCATCAGTAGTGTCAATGGCCGAGGTGAAATGTATACTTCTCAAATCCAGATCAACAACCGCCAGTCTCCCAACGATTTGTTGAAGGTGCTGATCCCCATGATCGAAATCACTTCGTTCAGCGAAAAGATTCCAAGTATGAATGACATCTTCATTATGAAAGTAGGAGGAGGTTCCGATGAATAATATTGCACTGATTTTTGAGCGGGAATACCTCGAGCGGGTCAAGAAGCGCTCCTTTCTTCTGGCAACGATCCTTACGCCGTTGATCTTCCCGGCCTTCATTGGGCTAGCGGTATTCCTGGCCGTTAATGAGTCGAGTGACGTAGAAACCGTTCTCGTCATTGATGAGAGTGGGTACTTTTCAGACGGGTTCAATGTCACGGATTTTGATATTTCTATCGGAGACAAGACCTTGGATGAAGGTGTCGAGGCGCTGAATAATGGCGATGCCGATGGCGTCTTGTACATTCCCAAAATCGACATTGACGACCCTCAAGGAATTGCCTACTACTCGAAAAGCAATCCTGGATTAGGTTTTTTAAATCGTTTTCGTGGGCCGATCAAACAAAAGATCGAGGACCTCAAGCTTGCCCGATTGAACATCGAGAAGGAAGCGATTGACAACTTGCGGGCCTCCGTTTCTATTGCCAACTTCAATGTCTCGGATACGGGAGAGGCGAAAGAGTCCAGTTCAGACATTGCCTCCCTGGCAGGATACATCATGGCATTCCTCATGTACTTCTTTGTCTTTGTCTACGGTAGTTTT
>JBCCXG010000847.1:0-2767 GCA_039191945.1 Bacteroidota bacterium | reverse complement strand
CCGTTGATCACCTCAGTTGCTGATTGTACGGCCGCTGCAAACTGACTATCCGCGAGATAGATCTTTGCCAGCAGGTAGTGCCCTGCATAGACGGTAATGGCCCCGGGCACTGCGGCTTCTGGCAGGTGCTGGACCGCAAATTGCATATCCTCAATGAGCTTGGCGAGAATCGTCTTTCTCGAGTGAGAGAAGAAATCCACCTTGGCTTCCTGTATTTCATTACCAATAAATGGCACGTCTCCATATTGATGGACCAGACGGTAGTACCAGTAGGATCGATGGAAAAGTGCCTCGGCCAGCACCTCGTTGCGCTTGTCCTCGCTGGACCAATCGGGGGCATCGATTCTGGCTATCAGCACATTGGCATTTCGAATGTACTCGTAAGCATTGATAAAGTAGTCCAGCATCCTGTAGTTGCCATCTGTAGCGGGTGTCAGCTGCACGTCCAGCTCGCGAGGGGATCGGTTATTTCGGGGACTGGCAATGGCGATGTCCGTCGTTACGAGCTCGCTGACCAATCCGCCGTTGGGTCCGTCATACTCCCATCTGAGGTCTTTTCGCATCGTGATGAGTAGGGATTCCAGGCCACTCTCGTCCACAAACACGTTTTCAGGCGCGTAAAAGGACAGAGGTTCTGGCTCCAGCCATTCCTCAGAGCAAGCGCTGCTTAACAACCAAATAGCAATCAGTAGGAAAGATATCTTATTTGAATATTTCATGATTTTCAACTTTCTGGGTGGGACTTAGAAGGAGAGATTGGCGCCGAGTGTGAAGATGCGGGGCATGGGTTCATCCAGTGATTCTGGATCCCAGGTCGGCCAGTCGTCGAAGCTGTAGAGGTTCCGGATGGATCCAAAGACGCTGGCGTTGTTGATTGAGATACCCTCCAGTACAGTCGGCGGGATGTTGTAAGTGAGGCTTACGTCTTGAATTCGCAAGAAAGACCTGGAGAAGAACCGGTTGACGCCTCCCTCAAAGCCGGAGAAATCATTGTCAAGCTTTGGATAGATGTTGCTCGGATTGTCTGGGGTCCAATACGGCAGGTTGAACGTGTTGACCCGGTCGTAAATGTTGGAACCTTGATGTCGTATCTCATCCAACGCGGCCGAGTGGCCCAGCTCACTTCTGAGGAAGATGGAGGCCTGGAAGTACTTCAAGAAGGTGAAGTCATTGCGGAAACCGAGGCGGGCACGTGGGTCACGCCATCCCAGGAACCTTTTGTCGTCGAGCTCCCTGTAGATACCGTCACCATTGACATCCACTGCTTTGAAGTCCCCAGGCGCGAGGCTAAATCCATCCGCTACATCTGCTTCACTTTCTTGCCAGATGCCCGTGATGTCGTAGTTCCAAATGCGGTCGATGGCTTCACCGGGGAACCACTCATTGGCAATGTCTGGAACTTCCCTGGTCACAATTTCCCCATCGATCTCGACTTCTTCGAAGTCTCCCCACAATCGTACAATTTCATTCCTGTTGAGTGAGAAAACGAAACTTGACCGCCATTGGAAACTGGTATTGTCAATGTTTACCGTATTTACAGTGAATTCCAATCCTCGATTTTGTATTTCGCCAAGATTGGTCGTGACCGAGGTGTATCCTGTGACTTGGGGAAGATTTCGCTCCAGCAGTAGGTCATTGGTAGTCATATCGTAAAACTCGATCGATCCGTCGATACGACTCTCAAAAAGACCAAAGTCCATCCCGATGTTAATTGCTTCGGTCTGCTCCCATTGTAGACCGGGATTGGCCAGGGTCTCATTGAAGACGCCGACTACGACTCCTGAGCCATCGAGATACAGGTTTTGTTGGAGCCTTGCCAAGGCAGCGTAGTCTCCCACGGATCGGTTCCCATTGACCCCCCAGGAGAATCGTAGCTTGAGTCGGTCCAGCCAGTTGGTTTGAGGAAAGAAGGGCTCCTCAGAGACCCGCCAGCCTAGTGCAAAAGAAGGAAAGACAGCCCGCGGATTTTCCTGTCCGAAAGCGGAGAATCCATCACGTCGAATGGATGCGGTGATCAGGTAGCGGTCCAGAAGGGAATAGTTCACTCGGGCCATTAATGCATCCCCCGTGCGGACACCATCGTTATTGTCGACGAGAGGATTGGTGCCAAATTGTAGGCCATTGAACCCAAGGTTTTCGTTAGGCGAGAAGTTGGCATTTTCCTGAATTGAAGACCACCTGTTGAGCTTTTCTATGTTGTACAGGAAGGTGGCATTGAAGGAGTGTACCCCAAAAGTTTTGTCCCAACTCAAAATGTTGTCTACCATCCACTCGTGTAGCTGACTGTCGGTTCTGTTTCCCAGGCCGCTGCCGTTGGGGTTGTTTTGTCCACCAGTCGGTGTGGTCGAGGGCCAAAAGTTGTAGTCCTTGACGAACTCATACCTATTTTGGAAGGATACCTTGAAGTTAAACCCAAAGGGTAATTTCACATTGGCATAGGTGACCGCAAAAAGGCTATTGGTGGTGTTGAGTTCCTCCTTTTGAAAGTGATCGATCAGCGGGTGGAATGCCAATTGGTATTCGTGAGGTCGCGCATTGATCGTACCATCGTCATTGAAAAATGATCCATAAGGGCTGACGCGAAACATATCTCCCAGATCACCGGGTACCGCGCTGTCATCGCGAGCGGCAAATTGGGCATTGACGCCCACGTTCAACCAATCGTTTGACTTGCAGTGACTATACAAACACTTTGGTGATAAAATAAAAGTTCTATCTTTATTTATTCAAAATGTATAGAGTAAAACACCAAATAAGCATTCTTTGG
>JBCCXG010000846.1:0-2771 GCA_039191945.1 Bacteroidota bacterium | reverse complement strand
GTCTCCGAAACCCAAAGGCAAATGAGGACAATCAAGCAAAGGCGTAGTGTCATCGGAGGGTTTTAATGGTTTATACGAAGGTATACGGGTTTCCTCTATCCATCTATGCTGCTTTTTTCCTTTTTCAGGGTTTGAAGCCTACCTCCGAGGTAGCTTGGATACTGACATTACGTATGATTGAGCCAAATGAGCCTTAAGCCCATAAATATTCTAAATAACGGAAAAGAATTGGAGTGATTTGTCGTTCCCTCTCTAATGAACCGGACCATTAAAGACAACGGCAAAGTGTGGCTGGGATTTGCGGTCATGCTCGTCACTGTTGTCCTGTTGCTCACCTGGAGTTACCAAAGTTACGAACAGCTCAATGCCTCGATCAGTTCGCTCACAGAGCCGGATCGCAAAGCCGCACTGCTTCAGAAAACGCTTCAAGGCATTACGAAATCTGAGAAGCAGATCACGTCTTACGTCTTGACGGAGGATGACAGTACCTATGAGAGCTACTTGTCTGAGATCGCTGCGGTTGAGCTCAGCATAGATTCACTGAAGTATGCCATGGCGGAGGACAGTTTGCAGATCCAACGGGTCGATACGCTGCAGCATCTTTTTTGGCGAAAACTCTCGTACCTGGATGACTATCTGGCCGAGAAGCGCATCAGCCGTACTAACAATTACAGCTCGCAGGCGCTCCGAAAGATCGAGGCAAGTACCTCGGATAGTGCCCGTACCGTGTCGCAGGTCCTGACCAAACTCAAGCGAATCGATCAGACGCGACCCATTGTAGAGCAGAGCCTGGTCACCACGGAATATAAGGCCCCTGGGTTTTGGCCCGGGGTCAAACGTCTCTTTGGAGGTAAGCAACTGAAGGTGGATACCCTACTTACCCTCAAAAATGACACCCTGCAAACGACAGAGGTGGTCATGGATACCTTGATTACGATCGAGTACCACCCAGACACCGTACTGGCTAAGATCCGAAGCATATTGCTGGAGGTCGCGAAGCAGGAATTTCAGAAGCAGACGACGCTGTCCAGCAAAGAATTGGTCTTCCTGAGGCAGGACATGTTGCTAACCGCAGAGATCGACCAGGTCATCCAGGCACTCGAGACCCACGACCAGGCTTACGCGAGCGACCGTCGAGCGGAAAGTCGCGAAGTCATTCGTCGGTCTTCGGCAATCATTTTGATTTGTGGTGTAGTCGGTGTGCTCCTGGGAGGGTTCTTCTTGTTCAACATCGGCCGTGATCTGACGCACTCCTATGCCTTGAGGAAGCAGTTGGAGACCGAGCGAAACAAAGCCACTGAGTTGGCCAAGATGAAAGAAGACTTTTTGGCCAATATGAGCCATGAAGTCCGGACGCCGCTGAATAGTATCCTAGGCTTTTCCAGACTGATGAAGTCCACAGAACTCAGTAGGCAACAGATGAGTTACACGCGGGCCCTTCAGGAGAGCACCGACTATCTGTCCGAGCTCGTAGATGGCATTTTGGACTACTCAAAATTCGACGCACAAAGCGTAGTCCTCAATGAGTCGCCTGTGCACGTGCCCACGTTGGCTGAGGAGCTGCTTTCATTGTTTGACAACCAATGTCGGGATCGAGGCCTATTCCTAGATGTCCGGTACGGAGAAGAGCTGGTGGGCATCGACGTCTTAGCAGATCGATTTCGGCTCAAGCAGGTGTTGACGAACTTGCTGAATAACGCTTTGAAGTTTACCCAAGAGGGAGGAGTAAGTGTTGCTTTCCAATGTCAAAGGCGATTGGACAAAGTTCACCTGATGGTGAAGGTCCGGGACACTGGCAAAGGGATCGCCCCGGACAAGTTCAAAACGATCTTCAACGTATTTGAGCAGGAGGACGGCTCCATCGCCCGAGAGTATGGGGGGACCGGACTTGGACTTGCCATTGTAAAGATGATCGTCACGGCCATGCAAGGACAAATCACCGTCGATAGCCAGCTGGGGCAGTACACCGAGTTTCGATTGAAGTTTGTACTTGCCTACCAGACCCATAGGGAGCCGCTGCCCACCGTCCATGTCCCGTCGCAGACCAGCTTGGTGGGTCGTGTGGTATTGGTAGAAGATGACGCCTGGAATCGAACATTGCTGCGGACGCTTCTTCAGCAACGTGGGGTCACGGTAGCAAGTTTTGCGGAGGTAGATACTGCGTTGGCCTACATCGTGGAGCATCGCGAGGGCATCGACCTGGTCTTGACCGACATCAGCATGCCAACGAAAGGTGGGGTAGATCTCCTGCAGTCCATTCAAGCCATGGGTCTCTCGCGGCCGGTGGTGGGTATTACGGCGCATGTGCTGCCTCAGCGGCTGGAGGGTCTGCGAGCGGCCGGGTTCGCGGAGGTATTGACCAAGCCATTTCGCGAGGAAGACATTCACCAAATGCTCGGGAGGCATCTCTCCAATACCTCCATAAACAGGGCGGCGCAGGAGCAGCGGTTGTTTGACCTCGAGGGCATCAGGCAATACTCCGGGGATGATCCGATGTTGTTCGATCAGTTGGTTAGTGAGCTGATCGACCATCATGAGGAGAGTGTTGAGCATTTTGCGGCACTGCTAGACCAGGGCGATGCAGATCCCTTAGCAGCGCTCAGTCATCGGATGATACAGACCTACCACACCCTGGCCATGGACCCGATTGTGGAGTCCTTGAAAAGTGTAGAGTTGTACCACGAGGTGGGGAACGGAGATCGCATGTGGCAGGAGGCGCGAGCTCTATTACCTCGACTCCAGGCAGTTGCAGAAGATCTTCAGGAGGTCAG
>JBCCXG010000845.1:0-2774 GCA_039191945.1 Bacteroidota bacterium | reverse complement strand
CTTTGCAGCACTAGCTTGGAGATCTTGTCAGGATTTTCCAATACTTCCTTGTGAGTGGATGCCGAACCAATGGATGTTACGATACCTTCACCTACCCGTGCAAGGATGGTATCCTCTCCGGCGCCTCCTACGAGTTGCTGGATGTTTGCACGAACCGTAACACGCGCTTTGGCAACCAGTTGGATCCCATCGGCAGCCACTGCTGCGACTGACGGTGTATTGATTACTTTGGGATTTACCGAGATCTGAACTGCTTCGAATACGTCTCGCCCTGCGAGGTCGATGGCAGTAGCCTGCTTAAAGGTCAGATTGATATTCGCCTTATCGGCTGAGATCAGCGCCTTGATGACCTGTGGTACGTTACCTCCTGCGAGGAAGTGGGTCTCCAATTCTTGTGTGCGTAGCGGCCGGCGCTGCTCGTTCGCGTCTTCCGCGATCGTGAGACCGGCTTTCGTAGCAGTGATAAGGGAATTGACGATTACCGATGGGGGTACTTTCCTGATTCGCATAAAGATCAATTCGATCAAGCTCACCCGTACGTTGGAGAACACTGCCGTAATCCAGAGGTTGACCGGTACGAAGTAGAGGAATACGAAAAAGAAGACGATCCCCAGGAATATGATAATGATGTAATAAAAATCCATATGATTCGGTTAAGGGGTTTTGATGTGAAGATCAAGCATATTTTGGTAAAAGCAAATTAGCTCCAGATTATGAAATGGGCTCAACGTAGACCTTGTTGTTTTCGATCTTGATGATCCTGATCGGCAGCTTCTCATCGATGAAGCCACCGAGTGAAGTGACCTCAACTTCTTTGTCCTGAAAGTTTGCTTTGCCCATTGGTTTCAGGGAAGATACACTAGCCCCTGTGTCTCCGATGTTGAGGTCCAGCTTGAAGTCCTCATTGACCTTGCTGTTCATCACACCTTTTAGTGAAAAGCGCTCCCATGAATTGACTTTAAACGAAATCACCAGGGTAGCCACATAGACTACGGCGGAAATGATGATCGTAATTGTGCCCGCGGTGCTACCGAAGTTTACAAAGCTTAGATAGATGCCGTAAGCGCAACATGCTACGCCGCCAATGCCAACAACCGTAGTCCCTGGGACGAATACGATTTCAACAATCAGCAAAAAAAGCCCTAGAAGCAAAAAACCGATGATGATGACGAGTTCCATGTCAATAAGCTTTGGCGAACAATACTTTGCCAGCGGATGGTTGACCAGTGACCATACACTGGCCAGGAGTCATTTCTTCATCTAAAGGTATGCATCTGATGGTAGCCTTTGTTTCTTCTTTCACTTTTTCTTCCGTCTCGGCCGTACCATCCCAATGCGCGTAGATAAAGCCACCCTTTGCTTCTAGAACCTCTTTGAACTCGTCGTAAGTTTCCACCGTGTGCGTATTTTCTTCTCGAAACTTCAACGCCTTGTCAAAAATCTCCTGTTGCATGTTTTCTAACAGCTGCTGGATGTAAGCTACGCTGCCGTCGATAGCAATGGTGTTCTTCTCCTTTGTATCTCTGCGGGCAATTTCGATCGTCCCGTTGGCTAGGTCACGCTGTCCCATGGCAATACGCACCGGGACGCCCTTCAGCTCATACTCGGCAAACTTCCACCCTGGTTTGTGTGTATCGCGGTCGTCGAACTTTACGGAGATGCCGACCCGTTTCAAATCCGATTTGATGGAGTCAGCGACGTTCCTGATTGCCTCCAATTGGTCTTCTCCCTTGTAGATCGGCACGATGACAACCTGCGTTGGCGCCAGTTTTGGCGGTAGGATGAGCCCGTCATCGTCCGAATGTGCCATGATCAGGGCACCCATCAGACGGGTGCTTACACCCCATGAGGTACCCCAGACATGTTCTTCCTTACCCTCCTTGGTGGCGAATTTTACATCAAAAGCTTTAGCGAAGTTTTGGCCTAAGAAATGACTGGTCCCGGCCTGGAGCGCGCGGGTATCCTGCATCATGGCCTCGATGCAATAGGTGTCTTCGGCGCCTGCGAATCGCTCACTTTCGGTTTTAACGCCTTTGACCACTGGTACGGCCATGTAGTTCTCAGCAAAGTCAGCATAGACGTTCAGCATTTGCCTGGTCTCCGCTTCTGCTTCCTCTTTTGTCGCATGTGCGGTATGCCCCTCTTGCCACAGAAACTCCGCCGTGCGTAGGAAGAGACGTGTGCGCATCTCCCACCGAACGACGTTGGCCCACTGGTTGAGCAGCAGGGGTAAGTCACGATAAGACTGTATCCAATTTTTGTAAGAGTCCCAAATCACCGTTTCGGAAGTGGGCCTTACGATCAGTTCTTCCTCCAACCGAGCGTCTGGGTCCACCTCCACACCCGTTTTCTCATCGTTGGTCCTCAAGCGATAGTGGGTCACCACCGCGCATTCCTTAGCAAAACCCTCCACGTGATCAGCTTCCCGGCTCATGTAGGACTTGGGTATGAAGAGTGGGAAGTAAGCATTTGAATGGCCGGTCTCCTTGAACATGCCGTCCAGCGTCTGTTGCATCTTCTCCCAGATGGCAAATCCCTCCGGTTTGATGACCATGCAGCCCCGTACGGGAGAGTTTTCCGCCAGTCCGGCTTTCTTCACTAGTTCATTGTACCATAGGGAATAATCCTCAGATCTTGAAGGAATTGCTTTCGCCATACGAATTTTTAAGCTTTTGGTATAGTATTTGATCTCCTATGAATCGTGAGATCAAAGCGAAGCAAATATAAATCTGGTGCGGAATGGAATCTTGATCTCCTAATTAATTGTTTTATTT
>JBCCXG010000844.1:0-2780 GCA_039191945.1 Bacteroidota bacterium | reverse complement strand
TTTACGTGCCTCATGACGTCAATGGTTTAATGACCCAGTGTGGAGGCAAGGAGGATTTTATCGCCCGACTGGATACCTTCTTTGTCAAGAACTACTACAACGTCGGCAATGAACCCTCTTTTTTGACCCCAACCCTTTACAACTACGCCGGTCGGCAGGACAAAACCGCTGAAACTGTCAGGAGTATTATTTCCAATAGTTACAGTGCGACCAGGGGAGGCATCCCGGGAAATGACGACTCGGGTTCCATGTCAGCCTGGCTAGCTTTCCATCTCATGGGTTTTTACCCTAATGCCGGTCAGGATCTATACCTCGTGACCGCCCCTCACTTTGATCGCGTGACGCTTCAATTGGATAACGCTCCCGATTTGATCATTGAGACCAAAAACTTATCGGATAGGAACATCTACATTCAGAAAGTGCTCCTCAATGGGCAGGAACTGAACCGTTCCTGGCTAACGCACACCGAGTTACAACAGGGCGGCCAACTGGAGTTTCACATGGGCAAAAAGCAAAATAACGATTGGGAGGTCAAGATGCCTCCAGCGGATCGATAGGCCCTCGACACATTAAGCCTCATTCAATGCGTCTTGAAGGTCATAAATACGTTGCAAGTCCTGCATCTCTTTGACGACGCCCTGTCGAATTCCCAGGAACAGCACGGTGCCGATTACCAGGTAGCTGCCATCGATCATCCACATCCAGAAGGTGCTGAAGTAGTTGGAAAACTCGGGCGTCAGGAGGTAAAACCCAATGGTGTACAGCGCCACTATGATGAGGGTCACCGGTCCGTGAATTTTCTTCCGATAGTGATAAAACGCCTGTGCCTGTTTGGCTGAGCGGTTGCTGTTGCTCGCATAATCAATGCGTATCGACTTTTGATGGCTTACTAGCTCGATCACGATCCGCACGATCAATCCACCAGTCATGAGACCAATGCCTATTCTACTGAGCGTCGTTTGCAAAGGGGCCAGGTAGTAAAAGAAGGCCATCAGTCCCAGAGCTGTGATGGACAGGATCAATATGGTCATCAGATGGGCGCGTTTGGAGTTGCCGTGATGTCGCAAAATGGTTTGTAACATAGCACTGCTATCGGCAGCAGTTTGCTCTTTTTTGGCTTCCTGCCAGGTGCTTTTCAGTTGTTCAAATGGATCTTTCATGACTTAATATTTTGTTCAGTTGTCGTTTCGCTCTCGAAATCTTTACCCTCAGGTTCCCTTCGCTGATCCCGGTGATTTCAGCTATTTCTGGATAGGGGATACTATCCAAGAGTAGCATGATGATGATCCGGTCCAGTTCCTTGAGTTGACCGATCGCCCCATAGAGTTCATGGTAGTCTTTGTCCGAAGGTGCTTCGGTGGCGATCGACGCATGATGTGTGGCCAATGCCTCTGTTTTTTTGTTTTTGCTTTTTCTGATATGTAGGAGGCAGGTGTTGACGCAGATGCGATAGACCCAGGTCTTGGGCGATGACCGCTTTTCAAACTTGGGCAGCGCCTTCCACAAATTGAGAAAGGTCTCCTGTACCAGGTCATTGGTGAGCTCCCGGTCTCCTTTGGAGTAGCCAAGACACAGCGTGGTCACCATGTCTTGGTAGTCGTTGTAAAAGATTTCAAACTGGTGGTTGAGATCTTTCATTTAGTTGAGGAAGTTGTTGACCTCTTCATGGAACCACTCGGGTTGGTCATACATGATGAAGTGCTTACTGTTGGTCGCTATTTTGATCTCCTTGTTTTTGAGGTTGGCATATTGCAACTCAAAATTGGGTAGCACCAGATCTTTGGAGGGAAAGTCAGCCCCAAGGATCAGCGTCACGGTTGTCAAGTCACTCAATTTATCCTTCAGGTCCAACTTCAACAATTCCGTATAGCCATAGACGTAAGTTTCACGATCAGATTGTAGAATGTAGTCGACCAATTCTTGGTGACGACTGGCCTGATTGGACATGCCTGCGGCCATGTAGCCGGCCGTCACTGCCAGGGCAGAGTCGCTGGCAGCGAGCATCTGGTTATTGTACGGGCTATCAAAGGCGATTTGTTCTACGGGCACCTGGGGCATCATGATTTCACGAATGTTCGGAAGCGCATCCACCAGTATCATCTTTTTGACCCGATCCGGAAGTCGTGCCGCAATATCGATCGCCAGCATACCTCCCATGCTATGACCCATGACGACAATGCGTTGCAAATCGTTGTCCCGAATGTAGGCGGTGATCTCTTCTACCAGGGTACCGTACCAGGGCATCTCAATGGCCGGAACGCCGCCAAAACCTGCGTAGGTGAATTGGTGGGTTTGATACTTGGCTTCCAGATGGGAGATAGTGTGGTCCCATACGCCACCGGGACAGCTAAAACCCGGTAGTAAGACCATGTGCTGGCCTGTCCCTGCTACGCTGACATGAAAGGCTTTGTTTTGAGCAAAACCCAGGTGACATAGGGCAATGAAGAATAAGAGGGAGAGTAATCGTTTCATGTGCTAAGTTTTTGATGCTTAGATACACGTCTCCCATAATTGTTACATTGGTGAGAATTTCACTGCACCTTGGGGAGGGAAAGCCGCGGTGTTCTTTCCTTCCGATTGCTTACGGGAATGGATGGTGGGCAACGGAGCAGATCCAAACCGCTACTCCAACCAAATCAACTAGTTTCTGGACCAAATCATAAGGTAGCCCCGAGCCGCTCTTTATATTTTTAATGCTTCATGCTATTAGATACAAAAAGCATAAAAGGCTTTGACGGAAGACTCATTTTCGAGAAGGCCATTTTCCAAGCGCCCTTCCG
>JBCCXG010000843.1:0-2785 GCA_039191945.1 Bacteroidota bacterium | reverse complement strand
TTGCCTTTGGTTGGACTTTGGGCCGAAGACCGGGATCTCTTTGCGGCGGTTAGGTACTTCAGGCGACGGAGAGATTCCTTTCAACCGAACCCACCCCGCCGTCATCCTCGAGCGCCTTGGTGCGCTGTATTTTTTGTTCTGGTAGAGCGGCGAGTCGGGGATCCGGGGTGTGAGTACGCTAGGCCACGAAGAGATTCCTGTCTCGCGTGCCATTAGAATTGTGAAGGTCCGAATACTCAAGCTCACAGGATGACGCCGCTTTGTTTTGCTTCACCTTCACTTTGCCTTTCATGCGCCTCCCACCCCGCCGTCATCCTCGAGCGCCTTGGTGCGCTATATTTTTTGTTCTGGTAGAGCGGTAGCGTGCATGACCGAATGACAATGCCAGGGATAGTGGTTCCGAAGCAGGCTATCACACTTTCATTAGAGTGATTATATGATGGGGCCTCGGAATAAATCCGGGGGCTGGTAAGCACTTCACTCAAACTCTCCTAAACCCAAAACAACCCTCTCCCCACTACTCGTAGATCTGCCAATTGTCTTTCCTTTATACCTCATTTTCAATGAATTACCATAGCGAGACACCACTTCAGCTTGGGTCAGTTGCCCATCCTCCCAAGCAATGGACCACTCGAAACCCCCTCGACCGACGATTCCTGAAACGCTGCCTGACGGTAAGCCGGACGGAAGGGCCGGTAACAGGTCCTGGTAGTAGGTTCCATCCTCATCTCTGAGATGGGACTGCAGCAGCATTTCCGTGATGCCGGAGGTGGCGCCGAAGTTGCCGTCGATCTGGAAGGGTGGGTGAGCATCGAACAGGTTGGGGTAGAGGCCGCCGGGTCGTCGGACGGTGGGTCGTGGATCGTTCGGGTCATTGACAGCTGGTTTGATCAGGTTGCGAATCAGGGAAAAGGCATGATCCCCGTCCAGTAAGCGCGCCCAGAAGTTGATCTTCCAGGCCAGAGACCAACCTGTGCCGCCATCGCCACGGTGGGACAAAGTGACGCGGGCTGCCTCGGCTAACTCAGGCGTAGTCATTGGGTGTATTTCGCTACCTGGATGTAGTCCCCACAAATGGGATACATGCCTATGCGTGTTTTCCGGATCGTCTTTGTCTACCAACCACTCTTGCAGCTGACCGTACTGGCCGATCTGATTAGGAGCGATGCTGTCCCTTTTGCCCGCCAGCATCTTGGCAAAGCCATCGTCAACGTTCAGAATATCAGCGGCTTCGATGGTATAAGAAAATAGGGCCCGAAGGATCTGGTGGTCCATGGTTGGCCCCATCACGAGACCTCCATTTTCTGGGCTATTGCTCGGGCCGCTTACCAACCAGTCCGGGCGGTTCGGATCGGATACGAGATAGCTCGCAAAGAAGCGGGAGGCCTCCTTGAGGATCGGGTAGGCCTTATTTCTCAAAAAATCTTGATCGTTGGTGAATTCGTAATGCCACCACAAGTGCTGAGCGAGCCAGGCGCCGCCCGTCACCCAAATGCCATGATTGGCGTGATTGATGGGCGCGGCACCGCGCCATAGGTCCGTGTTGTGGTGCGCAACCCATCCTTCTAATTGATAATGCTCTCTCGCTACTTGCCGACCAGTCATTGATAGATCTTCCAGCATACCGAACAGGGGCTCGGACAATTCTGAGAGATTGGTGATTTCAGCAGGCCAATAGTTCATTTCTGTATTGATGTTGATGGTGTACTTGCTGTCCCAGGGCGGCTGCAATTGATCATTCCAGATGCCTTGCAGGTTCGCAGGTTGCGTGCCCGGGCGCGAAGAGGCGATCAAGAGGTACCGCCCGTACTGAAACAGCAGCGCCACTAGGCTTGGGTCTTCGTCCCTGGCGAACGAGCGCAGGCGTTGGTCCGTCGGGCGCTGGCTGGGTTCGCTGGTACCCAGGTGCAAATCGACCCGATCGAAAAGCGACTGATGGTCCGCGATGTGTTCCTTTTTGAGTTCCTGAAAGGATTGACCTTCGAGCCCTTCGATGTATGCTTCACATTTTTTGGAGGGATCGGCACTGATGTCCTGATAGTTGACGAAGCTGGTCGCGGCCACTAGGCTCAGGGTAGCTTCATCGGCGCCTTCGATTTTGATCCTGGCCCCCTGATGCGTCATGATTCCTCCGTGGAGGTCCACCTTGAGCCTTGATTCGAAAGTCAGCTGGCTTGCCGGATACATGGTTCCCGCTCGCTGTCTTTGGCTGGCGTAGTTGTCCGCCTTTCCGCTCAGGATCAGTTGATTGCCTTCTACACGCACTTCATTGTCAGCGTGCTGGGACGTGAGTTGGATGGAGAAATTAAGTTGACCTTTCTTCGAGCTTTGAATATTGGTGATAATGGTCTGCTGCGAATGCGATGCCAGGGTTTCCCGATAGTATCGGACACCATCCACTTCGTAGGCCACCGTGGCCAACGCGTCTTTCAGATCCAATGCTCGCTTGTAGTTGGATACACTATCGTGCCCGGGAAATGTTAGCAATACCTTCCCGAATGGCTGGTACGACAATTGCCTCAAGGGCTTGGACATGAACCGCTCCATGGCCAGTTCCTGCGCTTGGGCCTGCCGACCATCCCAAAGCAATTCACGCAGTTCATCCAATACCTCGTGTGCACCTTCATGGGCATAGTCATGCGGCTGTCCTGTCCAGAGCGTCTCCTCATTGAATTGGAGGGTGTCGCTGGCCGTTCCTCCATAGACCATGGCACCGAGTCTTCCATTTCCTACAGGCAGCGCTTCATTCCAGTCCGCCGCCGGTTTATCATACCACAGGGAGAGG
>JBCCXG010000842.1:0-2791 GCA_039191945.1 Bacteroidota bacterium | reverse complement strand
GTCCCGAATGGGGCACCCTGGCAACCGGGCTGCGGCGGAGGAGTCGCCTGGGGAGCTGCAATTTGTATTATGCCTTGGGAATTTTACCAGCACTACGGGTCCATCGATATGCTCGAAGACAATTTCGAAGCTATGAAAGGTTATGTGAGATATCTGGAAACCTGGCGTCGACCGGATGGTGTGATTCACTCCCAACGCCGAAATGGTAGTGGGGAGGTCTTGCGTTGGTTCAACTTAGGTGAATGGGTGGCACCAGTAGAGTTACCTCCCAACGAGCTCGTACATACTTTCTATTTCTGGCGATGCGCGGATATCACGGCTCGGGTCGCGGACATTTTAGGTGAAGAGGAGGAAAGCGCACGGTTCCGTATGATGGCTAACGAAGCGGCAGAAGCTTTTCACTCGGTCTTTTACGATGCGGAGGTAGCGTCCTACGGTAATTATGGAGGGAACATTTTTGCTTTGAGAATGGGTGTGCCAGAAGATCGCAGGGATTTGGTAATCAATACGTTAAGGGAGAACATCCAATCCAATGCAGGTCACTTTGACACGGGTATTTTTGGGACGAGGTTCTTTTTTGAAGTGCTCACTCAGCATGGCATGCATGATTTGGCTTATCAAGCGATCACCAAACGTGAGGAGCCGAGCTTTGGACGCTGGCTGGAGTTGGGAGCTACCACCGCACGCGAACGTTGGGACGAGGGCGGGTCCCACAACCATCCGATGTTTGGTGGGGGGCTGGTTTGGCTCTACCGGTACCTGGCGGGCATGCAGATAGATGAGCAGCAGCCGGGATACCGGCGCCTTGTCTTCAAACCGCACCCGGTTGAAGCATTGAGCCATGTGAAGTACGAAAATCAGACGCCCTATGGAGCATCCGGCATCTCATGGAGGTCAACTAATGAGGCTTTTGAAATGAGTGTAACGGTCCCAGTAGGTGCGGAGGCCACTGTTTTCGTCCCCAGCGCCACAGATCAGCAGGTAGTTGTTGATGGAGAAAGGCAGCTTCCCAGTGACATTCAATCCGCTGGCAGAGCTGACAACTATTCTATTTTTCATGTAGGATCAGGCGTCTATCATTTTTCTGTTGACGGTGATTGAGTAGCCATCCATTATTTGCCATATCACTACTGATTTTCAATATCTTTGTAGTCCAAGGAGTTGACGACACCGCCCGTGCTTGATACCCCTAACCCTTATGGTATGTATGGGCCCAGGGACAAATGCTAGAGAACAAGAATCAGAAGAAGACAGTATCCTCGGAGACCGAGGCCCTCAAGAATGAGATCATTAACCGCGCCTACCTAATCCTTGCACTGATGGGTGGGGCGTCCACTGTTTTTATTCTTGTCCGCTACTTCATAGGGCAACCTGGCCGCGATCCGGACCCCTCACTGGTTGTCAATGTAGCATTTTTGATTATTGTCTTTTTTCGGAAGCGACTCGGCCTGAAGTTCAAGGTCTGGTTCCTTGTTCTGTGCATCTATACTGCCATGAGCGTATCGTTATTCGACAAGGGTTTCGTGGCTACCTCCAAAATATGGATTCTAATGGTGCCGATGTTTCTCGCTTTTGTGGTGTCATATCGAGATGCTTTCGTCACGCTTTTCGTTTTCCTGGCGACCTATCTAGCGCTAGGTCATTTGCATCACAAGGGCATTGTATCCGTCGACCTATCCGTTGAAGACTACGTACAGAATCTCTCTGTTTGGTATTTGGAGAGTGTTGCGATCCTTTTGGCATCGGTGAGTCTACTGTATGTAGGACATCGACTCAATACTTCGGTATTCGACCTTCGGCAGCGAGTGAAGCGGCGAAATACGCAACTCGCGCGTAGTGAGCAGCGATATCGATCACTTTTTGACAGTTCTAATGATGCCATCATCTTGATCAAGGGACGGCAATTTCATGACTGGAACAGCAAGGCTTGCGAGATCTTTCAATGTGATGACGACTACCTTAGGAGCATTCAACCGTATCAATTGAGTCCGGAATTCCAGCCGGATGGTGAGCGCTCGCAGGATAAGGTGACCCGGTATTTCAACAAATTGGCTGAGGAGGGGCCACAAGTTTTTGATTGGCAGCATGTCAGACCCAATGGCGAACTATTTTTTGTTTCTGTAGGACTGAACAGGATCGAAATAGACAACGAGGTGTATGTCCAATCTGTGCTTAGGGATATCTCTGAGAAGAAGGCTAACGAAGCAGAACTCACACGCTATCGCAACGACTTGGAGCAATTGGTACGCGAACGGACGAATGAGTTAGACCATACGGTACTGGAGCTTCAAAAATCTAACCGAGAATTGTCCGAAAAGGGGGCGATCATCCATGCGCAAAATGAAGAATTGAAAGCGGCTTTGAACTCTTTGAAGGAGACTCAGTCACAACTTTTACAGGCGGAGAAGATGGCTTCATTAGGGGTGTTGACGGCAGGGGTAGCCCATGAGATCAATAATCCTCTGAACTATATACAGGGCGGATACTCTGGCCTGACCAAGTACTTCCGTGATCAAGGTATCGAAGACCCGGACATTATCGGGTTGTTGCAAAACATCCGCGTGGGGATAGACCGGTCCGTCTCTATCGTATCAGGGTTGAATCAATTCAGCCGCAACAATGAGCACTATGATGAAGATTGTCATATTCATAAGATCTTGGACAATTGCTTATTGATGCTCAATAGCCAACTGAAGCGGCGTGTGGAGGTCTCGAAGGAGTACGTGGGTGAGGATATCGTCGTGCCCGGGAATGTTGGGAAGGTGCATCAGGTTTTCATCAACTTGCTTAC
>JBCCXG010000841.1:0-2795 GCA_039191945.1 Bacteroidota bacterium | reverse complement strand
GAAATCGCTAACGGCACAGACTCCACACCCTCAGCAGCTTGGGTCAACCGCAGCGCCTCCCTAAACAGTCGCTCCGCCTCATTGTAGTCTCCCCGGTTGAAGGTGATCACCGCCTTGTTGTTAAACTCAGCAGCGTAACCGCGACTCCCCTCTCCCAACGTACGCTCCCATCCTGCAAGCGCAAAAGCATTGGCCGTATCTGCGAGATCGTACCGTCCCATATTGTTGAAAAGCAACCCGAGCAACCCAACAGACTTAAGGAACACCGGATGGTCCCTTTCCTCCATTAAGGCATACGCCAAAACGGCCGCACCCAGGTACTTCTCCGCCAGGGAATAGCTACGGACATTGTACAGGGCCCGTCCTTGCTCGTAGATTTCCCGGGCCTCTTCCGTGTCTGTACCCTCCTTTTCGATCAGGAAGCCCGCAGTTCTGACCAGCTTTTCGCCCTGCTGTTGATTTTCAAAGGACTCCGCTTTATCCAAAAAGGCAATAGCGTAATTGAAGGAAGTCGTGTCAAACTCGGCTTGCTTGTCCGCCATCCGCTCCCTGGCCAGTTCTTCACCTTGTTCAAAGAGCTGATTGTCTTGCTCTATGACTTGTTGGGCTTTTTGCTTAAGTTTTTTGCCTAGGTTCTTCAGTTGCGCGTCACACGGAATGGTGCATAGCAGGCAAAGGATCACAATGCTGGCAATCTTCATGGTCAATAGTTTGTAACTCGCAATCAAATGTACAAACAATTGGCAGTCGATGCCGGGAATGGGCTTTGTTAACCGTCCTCTTTATTAGAAGATCTCTGACAAATTGTCCATTTTCATAATTGGCACGGTTATCAATTGATTACCGTTATGCAAGACAAGATCTCAGAAAAGCAAAACGAGGATGAGGAACTGCTGGATGCCTATTCGCAGACCGTCTCAGGTGTTGTGGAGCAGGTCGCTCCGTCCGTGGTGAGGATCGATATTCAGACGAAAGGCCGCCGTGGGAGAAATGCGGGAGGCAGTGGGTCAGGGTTTGTCATCTCCTCGGACGGTTTAATTGTGACGAACAGTCATGTGGTAGAGCACGCGCACCGGCTAAAGGTGCTCTTCAACGATGGACATGAAGCGCAAGCCGAAATAGTCGGAATGGATCCTGACACAGATTTGGCCGTGATCAAACCTTATGCCGCCAATGGAACTGCCGCATTAACCATCGCGGATAGCCATCAAATCAAGGTGGGCCAGATTGCGATCGCTATTGGAAGCCCGCTTGGTTTTCAAACCTCGGTATCCGCTGGAGTCATCAGCGCCACTGGCAGGTCATTGCGCTCCTCTTCGGGTCGATTGATTGACGATGTGATCCAAACGGATGCATCGCTCAATCCCGGCAACTCGGGAGGACCGCTATTGGATTCGAACGGACGAGTAGTGGGCGTAAACACCGCACTGATCAATCGTGCGCAAAACATTTGCTTCGCCATCGCAGCGAATACGATGCAGTTTGTAGTAGGCCAACTGATCAATGACGGGAGGGTGCGAAGGGGCTACCTGGGTATCGCAGGGCAGACGGTACCACTCCATCAGCAAGTGATTCGACACTTCAAGTTGTCTACAGAAAACGGTATTCGAATCACCAGCGTCGAGTCACAGAGTCCGGCTCAAAAAGCAGGAATTCGTGAGGGAGATTTGCTGATTGCTTTTGATCATCAGCCCATCAACGGCATTGATGATCTACATCAACTACTGTCTGGAGATAGCATCGGGAAGACCTTCATCCTTGACGTCATTCGCAACAACAAATGGCAGACCCTCTTCGCGGATGTGGTCGAAAAGGGAGACTGACGACAGGCAGACTGGGCAAGAAAATGGACTTCTTTGCTTTGTATGTTTGGCCAAAATGCACTTTTGGAAGCGAGAAGACCACCCGGAAAAAGTGGTGGTCATCACCAAGCAAGGGCAACGACCAACTAACTCCAATTCTTGGTATCAGGCTGTTATAACCCCATATGATCTCCATTTCCATGCTGTCCATGCGATATCAATAATTGCTGTGAACTCGATGACCTTGAAAAACATGTCGTCCATGTCGCTGGGGGGTTCTGCCATCAATAGGCCCACGGTCAATGCGGCCGTAACGATGTTTAGCACCCTATTCAATGGTCGCTTCAGCAGCAATGAGAAGAGAAACATAGCGATTGGGATCTCTACGAGAAAGCCTCCAAGTAGCATGAGTTGCTCCGTCACGACCCTTCCATTGTAAACTCCGGTCAAGAGCATTTCCAAGTGAGACTTCATTGCATACTGGTGAATATCTCTAAAAATGATATTGAGCAAAATGAAGAGCCACAAGGCTGAGAGTTTAAAGTTTGTCCTAATGGTTTCCATTGTCCTTTGTTTGATTTTTGAATGACAAGACAAAGGTCTCATTGCAGCCGATCGTTAAATTGTCGAAAAAGCCCGATTACTTGACCAATGGGTTCAAACGGTAGGCAGAAGGAGTATTTCCAAAGTGTCGCTTGAAAGATCGGGACAGGTGCTCGGGACTTTCAAAACCTAACGTATAGCCAATGTGACTAACCGGATCATCAGTTACCCGCAGCCGCTCCGCCACTTTGTTGAGCCGCTTCTCCAAAATGCACTGGGCAGGAGAGGCATCGTAGGTTTCCTTGAATTTCCTTTTGAAGGTGGAGAGGCTCATCCCGCTGAGCAGTGTACCCGAAGCAGCCGCTTTGTTTTGAAACAGTGTTGCCACACTATCAAAGTAAAACTTGACCAGTTCACTCGCCGCATTTTGGATCACGTACTCATTGACAG
>JBCCXG010000840.1:0-2801 GCA_039191945.1 Bacteroidota bacterium | reverse complement strand
GGCGCAGGCATCTTCGGCGCTATTCTGCCCAATAACATGCGACACAAATACCAGGACAAAGTCATCCACATCGAAAGAGTCGATGAACGAAAAGACGAGGAGGAAGTACTCGAGGTCAAAGACCTGGAGTAGTCCTCAGCGAACGAAATACGGAGGGATGTGTTAACTATTTCGTACGAGATCACAAACAGATGAGCAAGTCCCCAATCAAGAGTGTAAAGGTCCTCGGTTTTCCCTGGGAGACGAGCGATCCCTTCTTATTCTGCGTTTATCACAAGGATGACTACCCACGAGGCAATGATCAGATGGGGCCCGACGCCTCCCTCGAAGGGCGTAATATCGGACAGGACTTCACGATCAAGGACGGATGGCGCATGTATCACGGGGATACGGTACCCGGTTTCCCACAGCATCCGCACCGAGGCTTCGAGACCGTGACGGTCGTGCCCCGCGGTCTGGTAGATCACTCGGACTCCCTGGGCGCAGCCGGTAGATTTGGCGAGGGTGACGTACAATGGATGACGGCAGGCAAGGGTGTCCTGCACAGCGAAATGTTCCCATTGTTGAAGCAAGACTCGGATAACCACCTTCTCTTGTTTCAGATCTGGCTCAACCTACCCAAGAAAAGTAAGTTTGTCGAGCCGCATTTTGCGATGTTGTGGTCCGAGACCATTCCGACTTTTGTACACACGGATGCCAATGGAAAAAAGACATCGGTTAATGTCATCGCAGGACAAATTGGCAGTCATGAAGCACCGAAACCTGCCCCCAACTCCTGGGCCGCGGACCCAGCCAACGAAGTGGCCATATGGACCATCCAAATGGAGGCAGGCGCCACTTGGGAACTGCCACTCTCGAGCGCTGAAATCAACCGCAGGTTGTATTTCTATGAGGGAAGCACGATTGAAATAGTCGGCCAAACCATACAGAAGAATCGGGGTATCCACCTTGAGGCGTCCCAGGCGGTAACTGTTGTCAATGGTGAATCCGATAGTCACCTCCTATTGCTGCAGGGGCGTCCCATCGGAGAACCTGTCGCTCAATATGGTCCTTTTGTGATGAATACCCAACAGGAAATACAGCAGGCCTTCGAGGAGTATCAGCAGACACAATTTGGTGGCTGGCCTTGGCCAAAACACGATCACGTACACCCGCGAGAGGTTGGACGGTTCGCAAGGCACGCGGACGGGCGAGAGGAGTTTAAATAAGGGATGAGTTGATCCGCTTTCGGAGAGTTGAGAGAGTTGAAAAGTTGAAGCGCCTGCGGCGAGTTGATCCGACTTTGCCAAGGCTTCGTCGGACAAGGTGCAAGAGTTGATGGATTGATTATTTTTTAGTTTTTAGATTTATAAGTTTTTGAGTGACAACAGCTTTCAGTTTGGAGAGTCGATCCAAGTCGCCAAATCAACGGCGTCATTACAGATATCATAATACAGTCGGCCCTTTTAGAGGTATGAAGCGCGAGTCAGGAATCTATTCTGGGGAAAAGACCACTGGGGCGCCAGGCGAAAATATGTTCCGCTGACCACTATGAGCACAGCGCTTCGCTAGGCACACGACTTTGGCTCGTGACCATGCACGCGGATTACAGATTGGCTTTCATAGTTTGTTCGGCATCCCCGTCGGAACCTACCGCACCACGCAAAGCTAAGTGACCCAATACTTATTGATCACGGGAATAACGCTAAAGAGGCACGATGATGCCGTACAGTCTAAGCCCTGCCTTCGCCTACACCGAGACCAGTAATCTCCTGCCATCATCAGTCTGTCATAAACCCCATCAACCTATCAACTCCTAAAAACCCCTCAATTCCGCCGTCAAGAGATCCTTCCCGCCACTACGCTCTGGTCTGGATCACGGCGAGAATCAACTCATCAACTAACGACGGGCCAGTGGGTGGGAGCGGCTGCCCCGCTTTGCCCTGAAGTGAGAGAGGTCGGAATGAGGTATGTAAAAGGAAATGGTGATCTCTACTACAGGGTAGCGCAGGGCTATGCCGCAAGGACTTGCGGGATGGGGCGCCCCAATCATTGACGATCCCAAAACTGAACCAGCACAATGTGTTTGCATTCCCGCTTTTGCTACTAAAGATCTAAATTCACGGCACCAAAAAAGATTATTGTGGCATGAGCGAAGTGAATTGGACAACGGTCAAGGAGTACGAAGACATTACCTACAAAAAGGCCCATGGTGTGGCCCGCATTGCCTTCAATCGTCCGGAAGTGCGCAACGCCTTCCGACCGAAAACTGTTGGAGAACTCTTTGAAGCGTTTCTCGATGCTCGGGAAGATACCTCCATCGGTGTTGTCCTGCTGTCCGGAGAGGGACCCTCGCCAAAGGACGGTGTTTACTCGTTCTGCAGCGGCGGTGACCAACGCGCCAGAGGACACCAGGGATACGTTGACGATGAAGGGATGCCCCGGCTCAACATCCTCGAGGTGCAGCGGCTGATGCGGTTTATGCCCAAGGTAGTCATTGCCGTGGTCCCTGGCTGGGCAGTCGGCGGAGGTCATAGCCTACACGTGGTGTGCGACCTGACGCTGGCGAGCAAAGAACATGCCATCTTCAAACAAACAGACGCCGATGTAACAAGCTTCGACGGGGGTTATGGCTCCGCCTACCTGGCCAAGATGGTGGGACAGAAAAAGGCACGAGAGATCTTCTTCCTGGGTCTCGACTACACCGCGGAAGAGGCCTTCCAGATGGGCATGGTCAACAAGGCCGTGCCCCACGACGAGCTCGAGTCCACGGCGCTCGAGTGGGCCCGCATCATCAACAGCAAGTCGCCGACCGCGATGCG
>JBCCXG010000839.1:0-2804 GCA_039191945.1 Bacteroidota bacterium | reverse complement strand
CCAATTATAATGTAAGAATTACCAGTTCTCGACTCAAGCGTATTGATCTCACCCGGTGTCGCTGCAACCGGAGAAGGTCGGCTTTCGGCAGCAGGAGGTGCTTCCTGTGCCGCTTGCGCCAATCGAGCGCTGTCTTGAGCTGCCTGTTCTTGTTCGCGTTGCTTTGCAGCTGCAGCTTCTCTTTTGGCTTGCTCCGCCCTGAGCCGCGCCTGTTCCTTGGCTTTGTTTTGACTGCTAGAGTACCAATAAAGTGCAGATGCGAGCGCTAGAATGACGACCGTGCCTATGAGGACAATTTTGGTAAAAGAGGATCTGCTCTTTTCCCCGGAGTATTGGTATTCAGAACCCTTACCTTCCCGGTCTGCCAGCTCCTGGTAGTTCTCGGCGGCTACGGCAGCCTCCGAAGATTCAGCAGCAAAAGCAGCAGCTTCGGGATCTGGTTCGAAACCCGAAAAACTCTCTTCACCATATATCTCAGAGCTATCTTCTTCCGATAAGTTATCCACGTCAATCCCCTCAAAATCAACGCCTTCCAACTCATCCTCTGTGATCTCAAAATCCTCTGCCGAGAGGTCATCGGTGCTGATACTCTCTTCGTCGTAGGAGGGCGACTCGTCTGCTCCGAAGTCCAGCGATGTATCTTCTTCCGTATCTGATGCTACATCAAAATTGATTTCTTCCTCGAGTGGCTCTTCTTCCTCACCCTCGTCCAATTCGTCGTAGTCTAAATCAGGAAGACCAAAATCATCGCCATCATCGAAGAACTCATTTTTTCTTTCCTGCTCTTCGTCTTCGTTGCTTTTATCTTCGCTCATATGACAGTTTTAACGGTGTCAATTTAGCAAACTTTCGGATTTGGTGAAATACACGTTAATAAATTGTTACATACTGCCCCGTTAGAAACGATAGCGTATTCCCCCCTTGACTGTAAGGCCTCTCGATGGATAATTGAGGTAATACTCGTAGGACTGGTTAAGGATATTGTCAAATGTCACGAAGGCGGATAGCGAATCCGACACTCGATAATCTACACGAGTTGCTAAGTCGCTAATAAGGTCGAGATCGATTACGCTACCATCACGAGGACTGGGGGCCTTTAAGCCATCAATCAGTTTGAAGTTGGTCTGCCAAACAAGTTTTTCCCATCTCTTTGTGAAACCCAACTCCAAGGTCATCGAAGGGCGATACCATGCCTCAATTTCGGTACCCGGTTGATAATCATAAAAAGCAAAACTCGCCGATGCGGTGAAGTCCTTTTGCAGGATCATCGTCACCTTACTTTTCAGTTCGAAAATTCCCAATTCATCCAGTTCGTACGTTGCATCAAATCTGGAACTGTCATTAGCCGAGGGTGTGTAGTATAAAGCGTCCTCCACATCTTGGATCCTGGCTTGTACCATGAAATGGACATTGGGTAGTGGATATCCTTGAAAAATGGCCCATAGGGGCACTCGCTCGATAGAAGACCTGAGCGAAAGACTGTCCTCCAAATAAAGGTTGCCCGGGTACAAATCCATCAGACGGTTTTGATGGATTCGATTGTCTATACCACCATCCAAAAGCCAAGTACCACCAAGAGGTAGCTGAAAGCTCATAACTGCCCCGATTTGACTGGTAGATTGATCGGTGCTATCGTTGACAAAGTTCAGCTGTAAGCCAAGCCGGAACTTCACCACGCTAATGGAAGTCGAATACCAAGGAGAGATGGACACTAAGGACCGGTTGAGCTCAATACCTCCTGACGTATAGGAAGAAAATTGTGGCACTGCGTCAAAACCCACCTGATTGGTCGAATCAACATTCCAAGTCAAGTTGACAGGTAAAGACACGTTGGACTCTGAGGCGATTTTCGGTGCATCCGTCGCATTATTGTCCACCTGGTCAAACCTTGGTGAAAACGTAAAAAGCACTTCCCTCCCTTTGGTTTGCGCACCTACCTCCCCTTGCACGTGGATGTGATTATAAGTAGCCCGATCCACAATGAAATCACTGGAATCGTTCGCTACGGCCTCATCCGATAACCCGTAGAAATAGTAGCCATAGTTTTTCCAACCGGCGGATAGGCCCAAATTGGTTTGTCCATAGTTGCCACTGACATCTGCGTTGATTCGGGTCACACTGGTACCACTCAGATCATCTCGGATCGGACCATTGCCAAAACTCTCGTGAAACAAATTAGCTCCGTATCGTAATCGGTCCAGACTACCATGATGGACGATACCCAGAAGTGGCGAATTGTAGTTGCCATACCCGGCCCTGAGCTCTGTGCTATAGAGCTTGTCTCGCTCTTGAGGCGGGAGGGCTACGGAGCGGAATGAGGGATTGTAATCAGGCAAACTGATGCGTGGCTCCTCGACGTTGAACGCAAGAGCCGGGACCGTAGGGTTCCTAGCCACCGGGGTCAATGGCGGCATGGATCTCTGGGCCTTGGGTAGTATCAGTTCCCGTTCCTTTTCAATGATCACCTCAGCCTCCTCGATGTTTCCAGTCGCCGGGAGGGAATCAGTGCCCTGTGCATGGGCCATTGATAGGGTGACAATTAGGGATATGGGTACGAGTAGGAATCTCATCGGATGCTATCTTTTACTTGCTGGATTAGGGTTGAATCCGTTTTTTGATCTTCAAGGACCTCTTGTTTCATCAGGTCCACCTCCTTTTTGAGGTCCTGGGCAGCCGCGAGAATAGATTCATTTTGGGCATTCTCAATAACCGACCGTAGTCCATTATTTCGTGCTTCTTTGGTGGTATAACCTTGACTATTTAGCAATGGCGATTCATCATCCTTTAAAAACTGAAAATAGAAT
>JBCCXG010000838.1:0-2814 GCA_039191945.1 Bacteroidota bacterium | reverse complement strand
GAAAGTACTTTCCCGATCCTGCAAATTTCAGGTAGCGCTCTCCCACGTATTGCAACCTGCCGTGGGCCCGAAAATCACGACCCCGCTTATCGGTCTCCCCAACCTCAAAAGAGCCCTTTGTGAAATGGAGTAACTCCCCTTCAGCTTCCGGATCTGCAATAGCAATCTCAGGTCCCGATTCAATCTTGATTTCATAGTCCCATCTACCCGGTCGATCAGGTGATAAGTTTACGCGCCATTTGTTGCCGGCGGTAGCGGAGGTCTCCCCAGCGTTACCATCTGCAGCAAAGTAGCCAGGAATGTTGTAAGACAAGGTCCCGGATTCGTGAATAAAAAACGCTGTCATCCGGTAATCCAGAAATGGGTTTACCCCGGTATCCGACTCATCCGCCTGCGGTCCATCGACGGTGACGGTCACTTTGTGCCATTGCATAGGTGCATCTGAGATGTCTACGGCGGTTGGTGGTTCGCAAGAGACGAGAAGCGCAATGAGTGCGATGTTCAAAAAAATGACTGGAGGATTCATGATGCGATGGATTTTATGGTTATGTGGATGAAGGGCTCAGTTGATTAGTATTAAGGTAGCTCACCGATCGGTCGATTTTCAGCTCCCGTTTCCAGGCCAATGTTTCGATCCCCTAGTTCCTGACGTGCGGCTTCTGCTACTGCCATCAGTTCTTCCACCTTCTCCGGATGGTATTCAATGACATTGTACTGCTCCCCGGGATCGCGCATCATGTTGTAAAGCTCGGGTGCGGTTACCTCCGTTCTTATCCTGCGCCCTCCCCGACCGTCCTTGCCCGGTTCTGTATTGTAGGAAGCATAGGTGTGGGGAAAAACGAGCTTCCAATTGCCCTTGCGAACGGCATTCAGGTTGTTTTTCCCAAAGTAGTAAAGGAGCGTCTCTCTCGGTGAAGTCGAGAAGTCACCCCGCCAGAGGGAACTGATATCGACGCCATCGATCTTGTGATCAGAGAGTTTTGCGCCAGTTACCGAGGCCAGTGTCGGCATCAGATCGATCGCACAAGCCAATTTGTTGCAAACCATTCCTTCAGGTATCTGGTTGGGCCACTTGATGATGAAGGGCACGCGCTGGCCTCCTTCCCAACTGGTCGTCTTGCCTTCCCGAAGGCCGCCGGCCGATCCCGCATGGTTACCGAAATTGAGCCATGGACCATTGTCGGTAGTGAAGATGAAGATGGTATTATCAACGATCCCATGCGTATCCAGGGCTTTGGATATTTCACCCACGGACCAGTCGATCTCCATCATCACATCACCATAAAAGCCTTGCTCGCTTTTACCGCGAAACTTGTCAGAGACTCCTAACGGAATGTGCGCCATGGTGTGAGGCACATAGAGAAAGAAGGGATTCTCCGCATTTCGGTTGATGAAATCCACCGCTTTTTCGGTGTACAGAGTGGTTAACTTATCCTGACCCGCCATATCGGTAATTCGCTCGATAACCTCGTCTCCTTCAATCAATGGCAGCTCCGGGAAGGAAGACCGGGAATGATCTTCCGCAATCGGTGAAGCGTCGACGTCGCTGCGAGGCCACATGTCATTGGAATAGGGTATGCCCAGGTACTCGTCAAATCCGTGTTGGAGCGGAAGAAACTCCTTTTGCCAGCCCAAGTGCCACTTCCCGAAGCACGCCGTAGCGTACCCCTGATCTTTGAACATCTCGGCCATGGTATACTCATTGGCGTTCATTCCAATCTTATGGTAAGGAAAGAGCGCTCCAGAAAAACCAATGCGATTGGGATAACAACCCGTCAAGAGTCCGGCTCGGGATGCTGAGCAGACCGGCTGGGCTGAGTAAAAGTTGGTGAAGCGCATCCCCTGGTACGCCATCTTATCCAGATGGGGTGTTTGGAAGCCGGTTGCCCCATATACGCCCACATCCCCATACCCTTCGTCGTCGATGAATACAATCACCACATTGGGTGGGCGCTGCTCTTCTGAAGTGGTGGTTGTTGCGCCACAACCTTGTAATAGGATGGCCGCATACATATAGAATAAAAGTGGTGATGCTTTCATTGTCATTAGGGTTCTAGTGCAACGGGATCATAAGATAAACAAGGGTCTCTAATTGGTGATTTGGGGTGTGCGATCCATTTCATTTTGCCAGACTTGAAGACGACCTGTCAAATCATCAAATACGGATGGATAGATTTGACTTAAATTAATCTGTTCTGTCAAGTCTTTGCTCAAGTCGAAGAGTGAAGTATCTGTGGGGGTGATCATGAGCTTGTAATCACGCCACCTGGCTGCTTGCTGGCCTCGGTATCGCCAGAATAGTGCTCGCTCAGCAAGTGGTTGACCATTGAAGATAACTGGTGACAAGTCTATGCCATCTAACTTCAACCCAGTGTCCTGTATGCCGCATACTGAGAGTACCGTAGGAAAGATATCCATGCTCATTGTTAGTTGATCGGTTGTGCCACGCTCTATCATTCCAGGGCGGTAAGCAATGGCCGGAACACGATGACCTCCTTCCCATAATTGACCTTTTTGCCCTCTTAATGGACCATTGTTACCAACATCTCCGCGTCCGCCATTGTCGGATAGGAAAAAGACCAGCGTCTCTTCTTGAAGTCCTAGTCTCTCAAGCGCACTTATCACCTTTCCGACACCCTCGTCCATGACCTCGATCATTTCCTGGAGTTTCGCTTTGCGATCAGTGGCCGGGCCCAGGTAGGTGAACTGTCTGTCTGGAAACCGATAGGCCGAATCCAACCGGCCTTGAAAGGGAACATGAGGTGCCTCATGGGCCACGTACAAAAAGAAGGGCCCATCTTGATACTCTTCAAT
>JBCCXG010000837.1:0-2821 GCA_039191945.1 Bacteroidota bacterium | reverse complement strand
TCGAGGTCTTCGGTTCTCTTCTGATCGTTCAGAGATACCTCTTCATACGAATGCGTGACGCCATCAACTTCGATGACGAGCCTTAGCTCTTTGCACATAAAATCAGCGATGTAGTTTAGAATAGGCCTCTGCCTACGGAATTGATATCCCTTCATCATCCTCGCTTTCAAGACATATTTCCATAAGCAGGCTTCGGCCTTAGTCATATCCGACCTCAATGTATTGGCTAATGGTTGAAGCTTCTTGTTATAGATTGTTGCTTTTGTTGGTCATAATTGGTTGAGATTCTGTAAGTCGTGTTGTTTTCCACCCCCAACCCCCGCCAGCGGGGGACAATGTCTCTCAATGTCGTTAACTTCTTTTCGACAAAGATTATCTGCTTCTTCATCTTTTTATCAGTTGATAGACGGTCAACAAAAGCACTGGAAAGAATAATGATCCTTTGTATAGCAAAACAATCAAGTGTCATGGCCTCCTTTCACCGCTGACGGGGGCGTCGCCTTTTTCAAAGTCTTTTCAGAGTGACCAATCCCCCCGCCCCCCTTTACAAAGACTTTTCAAGGGGGAATTGGTTTTCTCTATGGATTGCGAGTTTCCTTTTCGCGGTTAAGGCAACTTGAATTACAAGACCCTTTCATTGCGGTTGCTGGTTCCAGGTGAAAAGGGAACGACTCACTTAAGAGAAATGTCGAAATCGTTACTCCGTCATTCAGACCAGAGGCCGATGAAATCGGCAGTCGGGAAGAATCTTCGACGGAGGATTGAACTAATCGCGTCAAAGAGATCCTTCAGTCAGGCTGCGCCCTCCTTCTGGATGACGCGAAGGAAACTCGTTTCTATCGACTTCGAAAATCCAACGAGTTCACTTCACGGTCAGGGTACGCAGGCCTGCGACTTTGGGAGTTGATCATGCGTGGGCCTACCCCTTTTGGTGTAAGGGGTGCGCCGGCCTCAACTACCAATCCACTCACCAAAAGCTTCCGACAGGTCGAGTTCGTCACCCATCTGCTGCTGGAGTTTCAGCAGCTCTGTGAACAGGCCACGGATACGAGCCTCCTGTCCCGGGTCCTCTCCGAGATCGTTGATCTCCTCAGGGTCCTCGACCAGGTTGTACAAGCGCACTTTGGAGATCTCGGGGTAGAGGATCATCTTCCAATCGTCCTTGATCACCATGCGCTGTAGCCGCGTGTAACAACCGTACACAGGCTCGTAATTGTCACCAGTGGCTGCATCATTGATGATCGGCATCAGACTCTTGAACTCAACGGCCTCCATACCGTCAGCGCCTCCCAGTTCCAGGGCCGTGGCCATGACATCTTGCAAGTAGACTTGCTGGTCGCGTATCTCATTGGCCGGGATGCCGGGACCATTTACGATGAGCGGCACCTTCATGCTGTGCTGATACATATTCTGCTTACCGATCAAGCCATGACGACCTACCGACAGGCCGTGGTCAGCGGTGAAAAAAATGTAGGTATTGTCCTTTTCACCGGTCTCTTCCAGACGCTGGAGGATCTGACCGATTTGCTCGTCCATGTGGGTGATCAGTGCGTAGTACTCCTGCTTATGGACCTTGACCGCATACTCAGTGCGGGGAAACGGCGCCAGCGCTTCGTCGCGGAGGCCGGGACCGCACCCGATGTCATACCTGTAAGGATACAGGGGAGCAAAACTCGATTCCAACCCAATATTGTCCAATGGATACATGTCCACGTACTCCTGCGGCGCCTGTCGAGGGTCGTGGGCGGCATTGAAGGCCAGGTAGAGAAAAAACGGGTCGCCCTTCTGCTGGGCCGAGTCCATGAATTGGACGGCGTCGTTGCGTACCACTTCACTCCAGTGGGTGCCACCTTCCCAGAAGCCGCCAAATTGCGGGTCAGTAGGCGACCAAGAATTGTCGTCAGTCGCGAGCGGACGATTGTACCCGACAGGCATGACCGTATTCAAATCAAGCTCGGGATCGTTGTAGTCCGCTTGCTTGCGGTCTCTCCAAAAGTCACGTGGCATCCCCGGGCGTTCGTGGGCAACCGTCTGGAATATGCTATCAGAGGGAGCAGTCACATGCCACTTACCCGACATGTAGGTCTGGTAGCCCGCTCGCGACATCCTCTGTCCCCAAGACCGATCAAACTCCTGCCCTTCGCGCCAGCGGTCGGATTGCTGTTGAGCGCGCCACACAGACAAGCCCGAGATCAACATCGCACGACTGGCCACACAAATGGCGCCATTCCAGCCGCCCATGTTGTAGGCATTGGTAAACGAGGTCCCGCCAGCCACCAACCGATCCAGGTTCGGCGTCTGGATCTCGTCATTGCCGAGGGCCGCGATCGATGAATAAGTCAGGTCGTCCGCAAAAATGAAAAGGATATTTGGCTTGGCCGGGGCCTCCTCAGGCACTGAGCACTGTAGGAGTGTCACACTCAACAGGAGCGTGAGGATCAGGTTTTTATAAAAGGTCGTTTTCATGCGCTTTGGGTTTTCGGGGGCTCATTACTTCAGTACCACTTACTTAGTTCGAAGGCGTTGATCCAGGCTCCACCGCCCCCTTTCCCGCTAAAGTTAATAGTGACTGGGGAATTGCCATCGGCCCGGAACTCAATCACAGACGTGCAGGGCTCTTCCCATTGCATTTCTTTGCCTTCCGTCACCCGTACTTTGAGACCTCCTTCCCTCTCCATGGCAAGACTGCTGACCACGATCTCTTTGGCATAGGGCAGCTCATGCACTGTGAGCGTTTTGAGCTTGTCTTTATTCGGGTCCATCGAATCGGAGTTGCTCCTTGGGGCGTGATGCCAGGTGGTCAAGCGGTAATTCCCCTCCG
>JBCCXG010000836.1:0-2829 GCA_039191945.1 Bacteroidota bacterium | reverse complement strand
GGGATTGTGCAAGCTCAACACCCCTTCGAACTGCACAACACAACCTTGGTCGACTCTTGCTACCTTGTCCTGCTCGGGGATACTCAGGACAAGCTGCAACTCTTGACTAGCTGCGGCTTCAAATACCGGCCGGCCGGAGTACCCCGCAAAATACATTGCTCCTAAGCCGAGTAGCAACAAGCAAGCCGCTGCATATTTGATCACGTTGTAAAGCGGGAACTTCAGGCTGACCTCTCGCGCCTCCTCTTTTTGTCCGATGGTGGCCTGAAGGTCTTCCCAAACGTTGTCTTGTGCATTGGATATGAGTGCTTCGTCCAGCTGATCAGGCTCACGCTCGTTAGATACGAGCCAGGCTTCCACAGCCTTGCGCTCTTCTTCAGAGCATGCCTCATTCCAGTACCTTGCTAATATTTCCTCGGTGATCTTCATGGGGAGTTTCGTCGGTTTTAAGCTTAGTTGCATAACCGACGCCGTACCCCGAGTCTGCGCCAAAAAAAATTACAAATTATATTCAGGGAGGTTGGATCGCAGGAAAGAAAGGGCTTTGGTTAGGTGAGATTCGACCGTCTTTTCCGCAATAGCCATCAGGTCCGAGATCTCTTTGTTGTTTTTCCCCTCCTCCCGGCTAAGGCGATAGACTTTTTGGGATTTTGGAGGCAGGCTATGTACCAACAGCTCGATGCGTTCTTTCAGTTCTGAGGCGCCCATTTCAAGCTCCACACTATTCTCAGCAGCATTGGGTTGAGCTGCCAGGATTTCATGATGTCTATGGCGGATGGCCCGGGTGCGCATGTGTTCCATCACGGCCAACTTGGTTGCCCTGACGAGATAGGCCTCCAGCGATTCCTTAATAACAATCTTTTCCCTTCTCTCCCAAACTGACAGGAACACATCATGAACAATGCCTTCGGCCTTTTCCTGGTGTCTTAAAATGCTGTAAGCAATAGAGAACAATCGACGAAAGTGTTGATGATAGACCTGCTCGAAACCTTTGGCGGAATTGATGGAGAGGGACAACGAGCCGATTTCCTTTTTAGCAGACATTGTTGGGTCTGAACAGTAAAAATTTCATCCAGGTGACTACGAATCAAAAACCCTGATCTTCTGGAATAGTTACCGGCAAGCTGAATTTCACTACTAATAGTGACGGTACTCACTAGTAGTTAAAAATGATCGAAAAAGTAGGTTAAGAAGGAGCATTGAGGCATCAAAGCGCGAGATCCCAGTCGGAGAATATCTATTTCAACCGCAACCGAAGCACGCAGAAGTGACACATTCTAGGCAAGATCTGCTTTGGTGCACGCATCATGCGAAGAACGTCGCTGCTGGTGAATCACAATTAATGGTTTTTCGCCGAATCCAGAGGGATTCGGCGAACACTTGGAAATCAACCCATTGGGGCTACTCCGTTCTTAAATACTCCACCGGCTTGAGACGGATGGAGGAGAGAATTTGGTGCAGATTAGAGAGCAAAACAATCACGACCAACAGGACGAGTCCCAATAGATAGTTGGCCACTCCAAAGTCGATGGCATAGGCAAAGTTGCTTAACCACTCTTGGGAGAGGTAGTAGATGATGGGCCACGCTACCACACAAGCTATGGCGAGAAGCAAGAGGTATTCTTTGAGTAGAACGATGGTGATGTGCTTGGGCGACGCGCCAAGGACCTTGCGCACCCCTATTTCTTTGGTCCTTCTCCTAAAAGAGTAAGTGGCCAACCCAAAAGCTCCTAAGGCGGCAATAAATATGCTGAGTATCGTAAACCAAAACATGATTTTGCTGCTGGCAAGCTCCCTTTGATAGGTTTGTGCTATTTCATCCTCGATGAAAAGTAACTCCATGACTTTGTCGGGATTGAATTCCCCATAAACAGCCTCCAGGGCCTTGACTTGCTCGACAATCGATTGCTCGGCATTGAGCTTTACGTTAAGATAGTTGGTGTAGTACTCGTGCTTATTGATATAGATGACCAGGGGCTTGACCGATTCGTACAGCGATTGGTAATGAAAATCCTCTACGATGCCGATCACCTTTCCTTTTCTGACATCACGGACGCCCGTGTAGACAGTCAGCTCCATATTTTCGCCCACCACCTGGCCACCGATTTGATCCGCGGCCGTCCTATTCAGTAAGAAGGCGCCCTTTTGATCCGTGGTGATGCTTCCGCTGAAGTCTCTGCCCTCAAGGATTGTAATATCGAACGTGCTTACATAATCTTCATCAACGCCTAATGTGAACCATTCTACATCACTTAGTTCCGTCCGATCCGAAAATTTTACGTTAAATCCATAAAAGCCCTCCCCTAAGCCAACTACGGTACTGGAAACCGCAACATCCTCCACAAAAGACAGTTGCTTTAGCTGTTCTTTCAACGTGGCATAATTCGTGACATCATGGTCATCGAGCATTTTCATCACCACACGGTAGTCCTTGGCAAACCCTGCATCCTTTGACTGCAAAAAGAAATACTGTCTCAGCAGCAACGTGGTGAACAATATGAGAATCATGGATATCGCAAACTGTACGGTGACAAGCGCCCTTCGTTGGATCCCTCTGCTCATGTACTTCCCGGTGTTGTTTCGAATGACATCAGCAGGATTGAACCGCATGATAATAAAGGCGGGGTACATCCCAGCGAGCATTGTCAGTATCACTATGCCAAGGAGGAACAGCAACAGTGTTTGATACTGCAGCAAAAAGGAAAGAAGGGTGGATTCATCCAGCAATTGGTGGATAATCGGATGCCATAGGGTAATAAAGGCAACGGCAGATATCACGACTGACAAGCTGGTCTACGTGACCAAAAAGTGAAGCGTCCGACTTGTCTC
>JBCCXG010000835.1:0-2832 GCA_039191945.1 Bacteroidota bacterium | reverse complement strand
CATTGGCTTCATTGGGGGCGTGGTCGGCATGTTGTTTGGGTTAGTGGTTTCTGTAGTCGTGAGCTACGTACCGTTCGATGTGCCGCCTCTTGAGACGCTGCCGATGGCCTACACAGCCAAGGACTATGGCGCCGCTTTCGTATTCGGGCTGATCACCACCTTCATCGCCGGCTATCTACCAGCGAAAAAAGCATCAAAAGTAGACCCTGTAGCAATTATAAGAGGATGACAAATCAATTAGCACTCGCCGCCAAGGGCATTTCCAAGTACTTCTACGAGCCACAGCAATTCCAGGTATTGAAGGACATCTCCTTTGAGGTGGAAAAGGGAGAATTCCTATCGCTGGTCGGGAAGTCCGGTTCAGGGAAGTCCACGCTTCTCTACGTTTTGTCGACGATGGACACCGACTATCAAGGGGAGCTCACCATCAACGGAGAGCTGCTCACTGGCCAATCGCAGAACCAGCTGGCAGCCTTTCGAAATTCCAATATTGGCTTCGTCTTTCAGTTTCACTACCTACTTCCAGACTTTACCGCTTTGGACAATGTGATGTTGCCGGCGCTTAAACTGGGACTCAGAAGCGAAGAAGAGATAAAAGAAGCAGCCTATGCCAATTTGCGCTTGCTGGGTTTGGAAGATCAGGCGCTGAAGAGTAGCAGCAAGCTGTCCGGTGGCCAACAACAGCGCGTGGCCATCGCGCGGGCACTGATCAATGAACCTGCCATCATCATGGGTGATGAGCCTACGGGCAATCTTGATTCGAAGAATACAGAGATTGTTTTTGATATTTTTCGTCAGCTCGCTGCCGAGCGAGGGCAAACCATCATTGCCGTGACGCATGACGATGAGTTTGCAAGAAAAAGCGATCGTATTTTGGAGTTGACGGACGGACGACTCACAAGAAATGGGCATGCAGCGGCGCTAGTGGTCTAGACGGAGGGCTCCACCTTAGTTGCAGCATATATGCTGTGAACGCGCGTGTCGTTGGGAACTATCCGAGGAGCAAACTCATCCCTCCGACCGCGCCAAGTGGGCTTTGGAGGATGCGGGAGCCAAACTTCGAATCGAAAAAATATGTGTCTCCTGCGATTTACCTTTGAGCTGCACTGAACCCAGGTCGGCTGCCTCCCATGCCTCATCAAGGTCCAGCACCTTGATCAATTCTTGGGAGATGATCAGATCCGATTCATAGCTGGAGCAGAGCGCTTGTAGTCGTGCGGTGGTGTTGAGCACGTCACCTGTGAAGACCACCTCCTTCTTTAACGCGCCGATCTCTCCGATAGTCACCTCTCCGAGGTGTAGGCCCGCCTTAAAATCAGGAGTAAACCCATATTGGCGGTAAAAAGTGGGTTGCTGATCAGCAAGTGAAGCCTTGATCGCAAAAAAGGTCCGCAGGCAATTTGAGTTCCTGAGTCCCCGCTCCAGTTTCCACGACACTACCACTTCATCACCAATGTATTGATATACTTCGCCCAGATGATTGACAATGGGGTCGGACATCGCCTCATAGTACTGCTGCAACAAATCGAAGTACGTGAGATGGCCCAATTGCTCCGCGATCTTCGTCGAGTCCTTCATATCAAGGAACATAAAGATCCGTTGCTCTACTTTCGGCGTATGGTAGCGACCGGTGAATAAATTGAGCAGGGCATTGTGGCCCAGGCTTTCACTGATTGTCGTATAAAACAGGCTCATGAGTAGCGAAAACCCTAACTGTACGGCGGTACTTACGAAATCCGAACTGGTAAAGAAACTGATCATCTCCTCACCCAAAGTCCCTTGCACCCGTTCGTCGCTAGGATCCATGACCAACGCGATCGGGTAGGTGATCGCAACGGTGGTGAACAAGAAGGTGCCATAGATCAGAAACTTGTACACAATCTTTTTCGTCAAGCTTAGCTTCCGAAACCGTCTTTCACCCAAGAGGATTTCAATGGTCCCCACAATGATACCAATGGCTGTCAGTGAGATGATAGCAAAAAGAACGATCCGAGGAGTGAGTGCTATACTCTGTGGGCGAGCTCCTTTAAAACCTGTCGCCGTGAGATCGGTGATCATGAAGAGGACAGCAATTGAGAACCAGATCACACCGAAAGGTATGATTCGAGAGATATTCCTTTTTGCCTTGGGCGTCAGTCTCCAATTCATCAATCAGGTGACTAAGATAAGGATCTCCACTGATCGGCCGTTAGTCCAGCGCGATCCGTGACTCGGAGTATAGATCGTAAGCCGCCACTACTTGCTCATGACTCGCAATGTCCCGAACGTAGCCATAGATCCTTTCGCGCTCAGTAACGAAAACCGGCTGAAAGTCCTCTTCGCCTTCATTCCAGATGACCAACAGATAGAGATAACCAAGGTAGCTACTTCTCCCCTCTTCCAGCCATGATTCGAAGCGCTCCTCGTCCAGCGACTTGCCATGACCTAGTGACTCAAACATTTGCTTCTCTCCTTTTAGTCATGTGGCGAAGCTAAAGATGAATCTCGAGTAGAGCCCAATGGGTACTGCTCAGGCGGCGGCTTTGGAGTTCTTTTGGAATAAGGACTCGAGCGCCTCATTCATACCATTCTTGATCTCTTGCGTGTAAGTAGCACAAAAACACTCAGCGACGTTGGCTCGATAGAGATCGATAATTTGGGAGAAGTGCGACTGGACAATACCGTGAATAGTGTAGATCAAGGTTTGGGCTTGTTGTGGACAACCCAAGTAAAACTCCGTCGAGGCCCTGCTTATGAAATAGGCCTCCGTCTCAGACAATTCAGATTTTAGCTTCTTGATCTGTGGAACAAAAGCCCTAAACTCCAGCCATCGGTTAAAAGCTTCAATCTCCT
>JBCCXG010000834.1:0-2834 GCA_039191945.1 Bacteroidota bacterium | reverse complement strand
TCTAAAACCATTCAACTCTTCAACCGCCGAAGGCGAAGTCCTCACAGTCGCTTGGCTTAGCCGAGCGACGAATATGTGCATAGCCTTTGGCTGTGGACTGATGGGGCTCTTAACTGGGCAGAACGCCCAACATCATAGTGATCACTCCGCCGGAGCCGAGCGATTGAATGGGGATCCACTGAGAATATCCACTTGAGAAGCGGTGGCTTTTATGCAAGTCCTCACTGAATGATCTACGGCAAATAGATCCGTCGATGGTCTCACTAATTGAATGAAGCTCTTGAACGTTCTACTCATCATTTCGTAATTTTAGTAGATGGACAAAGCACTAAATGAAATCGGTAAGCTCCGTAATGAAATGAAATTAGGTTTCATTGAATTGGAGAATCAAATTCAAAATAGAAACGATCAACTGGTTGATCAAATCCAGGAAACTTCTAAGGTGACAGTGGCAACCCTCCAAAGGTTTTCACAAAGTGTAGAAAAAGGATTTTTGGCAGTCGAGAGCGCCCTGGATAAAGACCTTGTGGACTTAAGATCCGAAATCAAAGGCATCAAAGAGCGGTTGGACAAGGCCAATATCTAAGAATCGACTCTACTCACAGTCGCTTGGCTTAGCCGAGCGACGAATATTTACATAGCCTTTGGCTATGGACTGATGGGGCTCCTAACTGGGGGAACGCCCAACATCATAGTGATCACTCGGCCGGAGCCGAGCGATTGAATGGGTATCAGGTCCGGTAGAAAAACTCAACAACTTATAAACCCAATGACTCTACTAAACCGCGTCTATAGGGGAGTGTGTCAATCTAAACCATTCAACTCTTCAACCGCCGAAGGCGATCTCAACCTATCAACCTTGTCCGACCCAAGCATAGGCTAAATCCACAAGCCTCAAAGCTCCCTCACTTTCATGCTTCTGTACATAATCTTCATAGGCGGGCCAATATGGACCTGCACGCCTAGTTTGCCGGAGGAGCGCCCCCGGATGGTGTCGTTGTCTACCACCTGGCTCATGAGTACCCCGTTGAGGTAGTGAGACAACACTTTGCCCTGTGCCACGATACGTGCCGTGTTCCAGTCATCGTGTTTGAAGTTAGCTTTCAGAGTGTCGGCATTCTGATGGATTTGGATATCCCGTTGGGCCCATTGGTTTTTGATTCGGTGCTTGAGGGAATCAGCCGCGGAGACCATTGGGATGGTAACGGTCTCCCCGATGCTGGCCAGGGTTGACCTGCGCTTTTCTTCGTAGTTGCTACCCACGTATCGCACCTTGCCGTCGATGTCGTACTGGTAGCCAGTCAAGGCCTGGTAGCTGAGCCCCTCAATCGGATCACTGCGATAGTTGATGCCGCTGTTGCCATCTGCCGTCACTTGGAACTCGACGATCAGCTCAAAATCATCAGGCATCTTCCCTTGATAGACCAGGAAGCGGTTCGCATCGATGACCGTAGTCGCAGTGATCTCCCCGATAATGACCCCATCCTCTACCCGCCAAAAGGGATCGTCCCCCGCCCAGCCGGTGAGATCGCTCCCGTTGAAGAGGTCCTGGTAGGAGGGATCAACGGCCTCTTGTGTCTGAGACGGAGCGGAAGGCGGCTCTTGTGCTTGTTGTGGACCGCACCCGTAGATGCAGAGAAGCGCGAACAAGGAGGAAAAGCGGGCGAGGGAAGATTTGGGCATATCAAATGTGGGTTAGCACCTGTCAAATTCCTTATGTTTTTCGAGATATACAATGGGCGGGGCAAATGTTTTGGTCCTTAAAGTGGCGCTCCATACCCCCTGAATCGTTTAGTCCTCAAAAAACTCGTCTGTGACTTCTAACCTGTAAATGAAGTACTTGGTCATGGTCAACCAGCCGTCGAAATTGTCATCCAAATTGAAATCAGTGCTTCCTTCAATTCGGTCGAAGAATTCTACGCCCATCTCGATATCATCAGTGCCTATCCTCGCCTCAATCAATAGCGAATCGAAGTCTTCCAACAACTCGATCCTATCGGATATATAGGGCTGATCTCCTCCCAGCGATTTCATGGTGAGGGTTGCATTGGCGGGCCATTGTTGAGTGCCAGCGGGGGGTAGGGATCTTTCGAAAGCTTCCGGATAGTGGGGAGACGCGGCTCGGACATGGACCGTGGACGAAGACTGGTTGGTCACTATGAGTTGATGCACCGTTTCCGTGGTTTTTACAGAGCAGGCACTCATCAGCAGCGCTACCGGTATCCATCGTAAGAGAAGATACTTTGTCATGGCCTTAAAATTTGCAAAGGCCCAATGGTCATGCGCGGCCCTTTGAAGTGGATAGGTATCGGGTAATATAGGCCAGTTTAGCTTTTCGCGTTGGACATCAAAATACTTGCTGTTACTTGCCAGTCGTGCAGTGCTCCTCTAGTACGTCATCAATTCCTTCGTACCCTAGCTTTTTCGCTTGCTGAAAGTCTTTACAAGCATCAAATTTATCATTAATCCGGAGCTTCAACTGCCCTCTTTGGTAGAAGACATTAGGATCAGTGGAGTACAGATCGATACTGGTGGTATAGTCTTGGATGGCACCAACATAGTCTAGCTTGGCGGCCTTGGAGTAGGCACGGTTATCAAAATATGTGGCGTTTTTCCCCTCGTCCAGTTCAATGGCTTTGGTAAAATAGCCAATGGCTGTTTGAGTGTCGTCATCCAGTTGGTAGCAAAGCCCCAAGTAATTCATGATATCGGGATCGTCATCCTTGAGCGATAGGGACTTTTGAAAAACCTCAATCGCTTCCTTGATCTGTTCCTGCTCGTAGAGAGCCTTTCCTAGATTGCTGACCATGACGGGGTCCTCAGGGTTGATAGTG
>JBCCXG010000833.1:0-2834 GCA_039191945.1 Bacteroidota bacterium | reverse complement strand
TCACGCCCGGGCGCTCATGAAAGAAGGAGCCGTTGACCAGGCAGTGGTCATGTACCAATTGGTCTTGGAAGCAGACCCAGGTTTTACGGACCCAGAATTGGACCATGGCCTTCGGTCCGCCGTGGATGCACCGGTATCACCCGTGGAAGAGGATGTTGCCAATCCATTTGTCCATCGTCCGGACATTGATTTTAATGACGTCGGTGGTATGGAGGGAGTTAAGAAGGAGATCGAGATGAAGATCATCCACCCGCTGAACCATCCGGATCTGTATGAGGCTTATGGAAAAAAAGCCGGGGGCGGGATCTTGCTCTACGGACCTCCGGGCTGCGGAAAAACCTATGTAGCTCGAGCAACTGCCGGCCAGGTCAACGCACGCTTCATGTCCATAGGTTTGAATGACATCCTGGACATGTGGGTGGGCAATAGTGAGAAGAACTTGCACGCGGTCTTCGATGTCGCCCGAGATCATGCACCCTGTGTGCTGTTCTTTGATGAGATCGATGCGCTCGGAGCCAGCCGAAGCGACATGCGGCAATCTAGTGGTCGACACTTGATCAATCAGTTTTTGCAGGAGCTGGATGGGGTCAACTCCAACAATGAGGGTGTTTTGATCTTAGGTGCGACGAATGCACCCTGGCATCTCGATGCTGCTTTTCGACGACCCGGACGGTTTGACCGGATCATATTTGTGCCTCCACCAGACGAGTCTGCCCGGGAGGCCATCGCTCGGCTCAAGCTGGCCGGCAAGCCTTTGGAGAAAGTGGATTATGGCGCTATCGCGAAAAAGACGCAAGACTTCTCGGGAGCCGACATTGAGGCCATCATTGACATCGCCATCGAAGAGAAGCTCCAAAAGTCTTTCGAAAACGGCATCCCCCAGCCCATCACCACCAAAGACCTGCTTCAAGCGTCTAAGAAGCATCGGGCTTCTACCTCGGAGTGGTTTTCCACAGCGAAAAATTTTGCCCTCTACGCCAATGACGGAGGACTGTACGACGACATCCTCGATTACATGAAAATCAAGAAGTAGTATCATGAATCAACAGCTCCTGCATCGTGCCGAAATACTCATTCAGCAAAAGCGCTTTTCCGAAGCTGCAGACCTGTTACAGCAGTTGCTGACAGCAGACCCCAATAACGTGTTTGTGATGGCAATGCTCGCAGAGGTTAAGGTACACGCAGGAGAATTACAGGCGGCGGAAAGACACATCGATGAAGCCATAGGAATGGCGCCGGACCTCGATGAGCTACACTTCATTCGGGCCCAGGTAATGCTTCAATCCAAACGAATGGATGATGCCGAAAAGGATTTGGAAACCGCTACCTCGATCAACCCCACGCAGGCGCAGTACTTCGCCCTTTGGGCGCACATCAAGCTCGGAAGAAAACGACCCCAGGAAGCACTAGAGCTGGCTGAGCAAGCCCTAGCCCTGGACGCTCATAACATTCTGGCGGTCAATGCCAGAAGTACCGCGCTGCTCAAGTTGGACCGGAAATCAGAGTCGTTTGCTACGATCGAAGGCGCACTGCGAGAAGATCCCAACAACGCCTTCACCCACGCCAACTATGGATGGAGTGAGCTGGAAAAGGGAGATCATCGAAAGGCACTCGGCCATTTTAAAGAATCACTTCGGCACGATCCAACGAACGAATACGCCCAGGCCGGAATGATACAGGCGCTGAAGGCCCGTTACCTGCTCTATCGCTGGTTTCTGCAGTATTCCTTTTGGATGGCCAATCTGACCGCAAAGTATCAGTGGGCGGTGATCATTGGCTTCTACGTCGCCTTTCGATTGCTCCGCGGTGTAGCGGACAGCAACCCCGGGCTCGCGCCTTTCCTACAACCCATTTTGGTGTTGATGGGTATCGTCGCATTTTCTACGTGGGTAACCACACCCTTAAGTAATCTTTTTCTTCGACTCAACATTTACGGCAAGCATTTACTGAGTAGACAAGAAAGGCTTAGTTCCAATCTCGTCGGAGTAGCCCTGATCATTGGATTATCGGGACTTATCGGATATCTCGCGACAGGAGCAGTCATAGCACTCGCCATCACGGTTTACGGCTTCGGTATGATGGTACCCTGCAGTATGATCTTTCTTGAAACTAAACGACAGTTTGCTTTCCCCATCTATTGTGGAACGATGGCGGTTGTCGGGCTGCTGGCCATTGTTTCCACCTACACGACCAACAACCTGTACACTTCCATGGGCACTATCTTTTTGTTGGCCTTCGTCGGGTTTCAGTGGTTTGCCAATTTCGTGATGATCAGAAGTGATAACAGTTAACAAGACCCGCTGACAACGGAGCGGAAGACTCGAGAAAACGGCACGTTTTTGATAATTGATAGGCGGCTTTGAGGAGCCGTCAGCGGCCTCCTGACTCCTCAGATAATCATTAACTTGCTGCCCAAAATTTGGTAGCCCATGCCTCGACTGCTCTATTCCCTTCTGATCGTTCTCAGTTTCTGTTCTTCAACCGTATTTGCCCAATCGGACTATTACCCACCTTTTGGTGAATGGGAGCGCAAAGCTCCTGAGGAAATGGGATTCGATCCACAAGGCCTCCAACAGGCGATTGATTTTGTGATTGCCAATGAAAATCCGGCACCTAAGGACCTGGAGAAAAATCACTACCTCGGTGGATTCGGACGGGAACCTTTCGGCTATGGCGTGGGACCATTCAAGACCAGGGGTCCCGCGACGGGTCTGATCATCAAGGATGGCTACATCGTGGCGGATTGGGGTCAACCTGATCGGGTTGATATGACATTTAGCGTGACGAAAACCTTTCTGAGCAGTACAGTCGGCTTGGCGTACGACCGCGGCATG
>JBCCXG010000832.1:0-2840 GCA_039191945.1 Bacteroidota bacterium | reverse complement strand
GCTCCTGTTAGACGGGAATCCGCTCCCCAACCAGTTAGTCTATGCAGACTATATCACAAGTGCGAATTCTCAGCACGATCATGAGCATGAGGGAGAGGAACATTCACATGAACATGAGGGAGAAGAACACTCACATGATCACGATGGAGAGGAACATTCTCATGAGCATGACGGAGAAGAACATACCCACACCAGTGGTCAGCAATTACGCACCAATGATCAAGGTATTGTAGAGGTAGATTTACCTGAAGATGGAATCTACTACCTACGCACCATTTCTATGGTGGCAATTTCAGGTAGTGATGAATTAACGCATGAGTCTAAATGGGCAACACTCACTTTTGAGGTAACTCACAAGCATGACAGTAGTACGCACACCCATCATGACCATTTTAGCCAAGCCACAGACGATCACCCATATCACAATGATGACCACTTTTTTAGTCACATCACTCGCTTATGGGCAAGAGGTAGTGTTGAAGCAGCTTGCGAGTCATCACAAAGCAACACCTATTGAAAAGGTGTATGTACACACCAGCCGCGAAACCTTAACTGTGGGTGATACCCTCTACTACAGCGCCTACATCGTAAATGGTATGGACCACAAGCCCTCCCAGCTCAGCGGCCTACTCCACGTGCAGCTGTCCGGTGCGTCCGGCACCTATCGCAGGGCACAACTCCAAATCGATCCCTTGGGACGCGCCAATGGTGATTTTGCGCTTGTGAGTGACATGGCGCCCGGTGACTATTACCTAAGGGCCTACACCAACTATCAGCTCAATTTCGACAAGGAATACGTCTTCTCGAAGGCGATTAGGGTGTTGCCGAGAACGGACTCATTGGTCATCAATGCCGAACGAAGGATAAAACAGTCGGCCATTCAACTGGATTTATTTCCTGAGGGGGGAGACCTGATCGCAGGTGGCTTCAACTTTCTAGCGTTCAAGGCAACCAACGAATGGGGAAGTCCTGCCGACATCTCTGGGAAAATTATTGATGATACGGGAGAAGAAAAGGCAGCCTTTGCCAGCAAACACGATGGTATGGGTGTCACTCAGTTCTTCGTCGAGGAAGGCGCAAATTACCGCGCAGTTTATGAGCACCAAGGGGTCAAAATGACCCAAATGCTACCGCCGGTCCTTCCATCGGGCTACTTGTTGCAAGTACGCAACTTCAAGGACCGTGTGATGCTCATCGTAAAAGCAATGGGAGCGCCTTTGGCAGGTACTTTTATGATCGTCCAGTGCCGGGGTGATCTCATCTACACCTTACAATCTCCGCCTGGCCAGCCTTACATGCAAAATGTCATTCTACGGTCGGAGCTGCCTAGCGGTATACTACAGCTGACCTTCTTCGACCAGGACCACAAGCCAGTGGCTGAGCGACTCATCTACAATGAAAACCCGAATGATCAGACCCAGCTACAAATTACGACCAACCAACCGAGCTTCAGTAAACGTTCAAGAGTCGATTGGAAAATAACCATGCAGCAGGCCGAAGAACGAGCTCCGGCCATGGCATCAGTTTCGACCACCGTACTACCAAAAGAGCTGTTCGTAGCGCCCCGTGAGACCATTGCCTCCTACCTATTGTTCACTTCGGATCTAAAGGGAAGGATCCACCATCCAGCCCAGTATTTGGATAAAGCCAATCCCAATCGTCAACAACAGATCGATTTCCTGATGATGACGCATGGCTGGCGCAGGTTTAATTGGGAACAGGTCATGGAAGGAAAACTTACTGAGCTCAATTATCCGATTGAGACGGGAATAACGGTCGAGGGACGGGTGACCAAGCATATCAACCGCCAACAAGGAGTAGCAACTGATTTGTACCTCGGCTTTCTGGGAGATCCGCTGGCCCAAATCCCCACCCAGTCCTCGGAGGACGGATCCTTCCGATTGGAGGGTATAGAATTTGTGGATACACTCGATGTCTTCGTGAAAACGCTCTCGGACAAGGACAGGAAAAGGGCAGAAGGGAAAGTGCGAAGCAATACCTTCGTGCACATCCACGAAAAACGGCATCCTCCCTTTCCCTTCGACCCCCACCTCCCCTGGCAGCAGACTCCATTGGATCAATTCCAAATCGAGAGAGGTGCAAAGCTCTTTGACATCGCGGCAGCTTTTGATGAAAACACCATCATGCTTGAAGAGATCTTGGTTGCTGATGAAAGGGAAGAAGTATATGACCCTTTTGAAGATCGACAGATACTGTACGCAGAACCGAATTTTAGGATCATGATAGACTCTGTGCCTGCCGCTTACCAAAACACGCTTGAATATTTACTCAACTTGCCAGGTGTGCGGTTGATACCACGCACCGACGTTAGCACCTCATATACAGTACAAATCAGAGGCGCTACGAATTTCAGGGGCAACGTTGAACCACTTTTTCTACTTGATGGGATGCCCATGCCATTAGAAGTAGCTAATAATATCCCAGTGCACGATGTGCTGTTCATCGATGTATTACGTGGCCCAGAAGCCGCAATCTATGGCTCCAGGGGTGGTAGCGGGGTCATCGCCATGTACACCAGGCGGGGTGGCGAAGGGTCAATCAGTCAAAGAGAACCGATTGGATTGACAACCCTACGGCTAGCGGGCTTCACGGCACCCAGACAGTTTTATATGCCCGACCATGGCAATCCTTCTGAAGATGAAAAATCAGACCAGACTACAGAAGTACCCTCTACTGGAACCCACGGCTGGAGGCAAAGGGAGGATATGCTGAAGACTCCTTCTACACTTCAGATGAAACAGGGGAGTTTATCATCTACAGTGAGGGAATTGGAATTGACGGTCGGATATATTTGGGCTCGACCTCCTTTCAGGTACGGT
>JBCCXG010000831.1:0-2840 GCA_039191945.1 Bacteroidota bacterium | reverse complement strand
GTGAAATTGACCGGCCGGTCCACCAGGATCTTGGGACGGATCAAGGAGAATGATTCCGAAAACGAGGTCAGCTTCTATCCGGCCATCGCCTTCAATAGTCGCTTGACCTACGAGTTTTGGCAGGGCTCCATGCTTATCGGTACGTTTCGACCGGATAAGAAACCCAACTTGAAGACGCGGCTCTTGAGCATTTACCCGCAAGATTCCTTATTACCCGAGAATTTGCTCAAAATTCACCTTGTTTTCTCCTCACCGATGGGAATCAGTGATAGCTACCAATACATAGATTTCTTTCACGAGCAGCAGGAAGTATTTCCCATCTTGGACCTCCAACCTGAGCTCTGGAATGATGATAGAACGGTTCTGACCTTATGGCTAGATCCGGGTAGGATCAAACGTGAATTGCTTCGGCAGACCAAGCTCGGAAGACCTCTAGCAAGCGAGGCCCATTATCGAATGGTCATTGACAGCACGTGGCGCGACCGAAAGGGAAACGCACTTGAACACGTCGTGGCGAAAGACTTCTGGACCGGTGGGGCGGACCGGAGCATTCCAACGATCACTGCTGACCATATCCGCTACCCAAAGGGGCCTCAGGATACTTTGACAATCGAATTTCAAGAGCCAATGGATTACCTTCTCCTGCGTCATGCCATTTGGGTTAAAACCAATGATGACGAAGTCCTGGGCCGTATTATTACCTCGGACAATGAACGCACCTGGCACTTCAGCCCGGAACAATACTGGACTGCCGGAGAAGAATATCAGTTGATAGTAGAAACCCGACTCGAAGACCTCGCAGGCAATAATCTGACGCGCCCCTTTGATCGGATGGTGGGGAATACTTCTAAAACACAACAAAAGGATTTGGTCTTCCCTTTCCGGTTACTCCAATCCGAATGATGAACATATCTACGAATTGGCTAATTTTCATACTGGTGAAGAAGAAAGAAACTATCCAGGACCCCATGCGCAGATCAAGTCTTGCCGTTCCTATCCCCTTTTTACTGATCCTGATGATCAATGCGATGATCTCTTCTTGTACACAGGAAAAGATCGTCACTTTCTCCATTGAAAGTCAGCCCACGGAAACCGACGCCTTAATTGTCTCGATTGCGATCATTGACGAACAGACACTTTGGCTAAGCGGCACAAATTCTACTTTTATGCGAAGTATCAGTGGGGGCGATGCTTGGGAGACATTTCGGCATCCGGAAGTAGACACCTTTCAGTACCGTGACATTCATGCCGTTAGCGCAGAAGAAGTCGTATTACTGGCCATTGGGGATGGTGTCAATTCTCAAATTCATAAGTTTTCGGTCACAGGCGGCTGGGAAACGGCATTTGTGATGGGGGAAGAAGAAGGATTCCTTAACAGTATTGCTTTTTGGGATGAGATGCGAGGCTTAGCCTTCGGGGACTCTTTCGATGGGAAACCGTATCTGCTTGAAACTAAGGATGGTGGTAACTCCTGGTCCCGGATCGAGGGCGCTCGACTGCCCGATGCAGGGGAAGGCGAAGGGGGTTTCGCTTCCAGTGGTAGCTGCATTGATGTGGGTCGACATGGGGTAGCATGGGTCGGCACAGGTGCCTCGGGGCATGCAAGAATTTTGAGAACCGACGACTACGGGGAGAGTTGGAAGGCCTATGAATCGCCCATCATTAAAGGAGAACTGGCCGGCATCACATCTGTCCACTTTCGCACCAATAGAGAAGGCTTTATTGCTGGAGGGGATCTATCGAGCACAGAAGCCTACACAGACAACATGGCCCTGACCACGAACTCAGGTAAGGATTGGCATCTCATTGGAAGGCCAGAGACGCCAGGTCCCTTCTACGGAAGCGACCTCATTCGATATGGAGGAAAGAACATTCTGGTGGCCACCGGGCCGCGCGGAGCCGACATCTCATTGAATGGAGGAGAAAGCTGGGCCAACATTACCGACGAAGACCTCTGGGTCGTTGATCTGGACGCGCGCGGCTTTGGTTGGTTGGGCGGGCGTGATGGCCAACTGTACAAAATCGAATTTCACCAAAGGCAATGAGCACAAAAGATCTGTATCCGTCCATTATCCAGGCCTTCATCTTACTTGGCGTCTACCTGGGCCTTGCGTTGATGTTGGGGTTCTTCTTCTCGGGACTCATCAAGTTCGACGAAGCGTCTTACGGATTTGTCACTTTCTTCAGCTATGTCATCCCTATGGTAATCTTGGCCGTATTCGCGCTGAAGAATACCAACCTACAATGGCGACAGGTTTTCGGGCGAGGTGCTGGTGGCGATGGGATCACGTATGCGCTGCTTGCCATGTTGGTGTTGGCTAATACGTTCATTGTGGACCCAATCCTCAGCTTCTTTCCGGTTCCCAATTGGTTAGAGGAAATCCTCAGAGACCTTGTCAAACCTAATCTTGGATCCATTTTGACATTGACCTTCGCCGCTGCTTTCCTTGAGGAGTATATCTTTCGAGGGATTGTCTTAAGAGGGTTTCTGAAAAATTATCCGCCCGGCAAGGCGATCCTTTGGTCCGCCGCCTTCTTTGGGATCTTTCACTTCAACCCCTGGCAACTTTTCGCTGCTTTTGTCATTGGCGTATACATGGGATGGCTGTACTATAGGACGCAGTCGCTTTGGCCTTGTATCTTCGTGCATTTTGTCAATAACTCGCTGGCATCCGTGACTTTTTTAGTCTACGGACAAGAAGACATGGCGATTTATGATTTTGCTCAAGATCCATTATTGGCAGCACTTAGTATCATTGGTGGCGCCGCAGTGGTTTACTTCATCTATAAGGTTTTGGATAAACGACTGCCTGCACCCCAACCCATAACCGAACTAACTG
>JBCCXG010000830.1:0-2847 GCA_039191945.1 Bacteroidota bacterium | reverse complement strand
CAGGGATTGTTACTAAAGTACTTGCGGAAAGAGTCGCTGGTGGGTCTCTACGAAGACCTAAACGCGTTGGGACTTGGTCAGGCTGGATTTGAAAGCCTGGGAGACATCACCGCTTGTCCAGGTACCGATACTTGCAACCTGGCAGTGACCAACAGTACGGATATCTCTACGGTGCTGGAGGAGCTGGTCCGTGACGAGTTTCCCCATTTGATCGATGAGCGCAGCATTCAGATCAAAATCAGTGGATGCATGAATGCCTGTGGACAGCACATGATTGCCAATATTGGCTTTCATGGAAGCAGCATAAAGCGGGAGGGCAAAGTTGCTCCTGCACAGCAGGTGGTTATTGGGGGAGGAGTCGACCCCACGGGAAAAGGTTACATCGCAGAAAAGGTGATAAAGGTACCTACGAAGCGGGTACCAGAAACCGTCCGGGCTTTGTTGGAGGACTATGAGGCCAACAGTGAGGAGACCGAGTATTTCAACGAGTACTTCCTTCGCCAGGGCAAGATGTATTTCTATCAATTGATCAAACCATTGGCCGATGCATCAACCTTGGACGAGGACGGATTTCAGGATTGGGGTAAGCAAGTCTCTTTTACGCCGGAAATCGGTGTGGGTGAGTGTGCAGGCGTGGTACTGGATCTGGTGAGTACAATCATTGGCGACGCCCAGGAAAAGATCAGTTGGGCTCAAGAGGCGCTAACAGACGAGAAGTGGGCCGGGGCGATCTACCATTGCTACAGTGCTTTTGTAATTGGTGCGAAGGCCTTGCTGCTCAATGATGACGTGCAGTGCAATACCCACAAAGGCATTATTGATGAGTTTCAAACGCGCTTCGTTGCCAGTGGTAAAGTTGAAGGCATAGAAGACTTTGGCGGACTGGTTTTGCAGATCAATCAGTATGAGCCTTCCGAGGCGTTTGCCCGAAGCTATTTCAAGGAAGCCGAGGCCTTTGTCCAGCTCGTAGAGCAGGCCCGATCGGTTGACGTGAACGCCGGAGAGAAATTAGTTGTCAGCAATTTTTACAAAGCCTGATCATGAAGACACCGAAATTGACACTGGTAGGAGCAGGGCCCGGAGATCCGGACTTGATTACCCTCAAAGGGGTAAAGGCCCTTTGGGATGCGGACGTCGTGCTCTACGATGCACTGGTCAATCCCGAGTTGCTACAACATGCGCCCTATGCAGAACACATACCTGTGGGTAAGCGTGCGGGTCAGGTGAGCGTGTCGCAGAAGACGATTCACCACCTGATCGTGGACCATGCATTGGACAACAAACACGTTGTTCGGCTGAAGGGGGGCGACCCCTTTCTATTTGCGCGGGGTTTTGAGGAGTTGGAGTATGCGCGCCAGTACGGCATTGAGACCGCGAGCGTCGTGGGTGTCAGCAGTTTGCATTTGCCGGGCATGTACGGCATACCACTGACGGTCAGAGGCATCAATCAGAGTTTCTCAGTCGTCACCGCGACTACCTCGGAAGGTACCCTCAGCGAGGAGGTGCGTCTGGCGGCCTTTAATAGCCCGATGACCTTGTTCTTCATGGGACTGGGTAAGCTGGAGCTTATCGTAGACCTCTACAAAAATGCGGGTCGATCAGACCTGCCGTTGGCCATCATCTCTCGGGGTTCGATGGAGGGCGGCTTCATCTTCCAATCGACTGTTGGTGAGGTCATAAAAGAAATCATGGATGTCGACATACCGGCCCCGGCCTTATTGCTCTTTGGAGAAGGTGCCGGCGTGGGCGCGCAGCAGATGGTCACACCCACGGAGGGTCAAATCACGGAGGTGGCATGACAGCAACAGACCAACATCTAGAAAACAACCTCTTTCCCATCTTCGTCAAGCTGAGAGAAATCGAGACCCTTGTGGTAGGTGGAGGTAATGTAGGCCTGGAAAAGGTGGAGGCTCTGCTCAAAAATGATCCACTGGCGCAGATCACGATTGTCGCGCCCTGGATCAAGCCAGAGTTGGCCACATTAGTCCGGGATAAGGCATCGATCAAGATACTGCAAAGAACTTTCGATTGGCCGGATCTCAATCATAAGAAAATGGTAATTTTGGCCACCGACGATCGAGAACTCCACGTCAGGATCAAGGAGCAGACGCAGGGAATGCCCCTGCTGGTGAATGTAGCAGATACACCTGACTTGTGTGATTTTTATCTCGGATCTACGGTAAAGAAAGGGGCGCTGAAAGTAGGTATCAGTACCAACGGCCAATCCCCGACATTAGCCAAGAGGATAAGGGAACTTTTAGAGGACGTGTTGCCCGACGATGTGCCATCCCTACTCAAAAACCTAAAATCCATCAGAGATCGCCTCAAGGGTGACTTTGAGTACAAGGTCAATACATTGAATAACATCACAACCAAATTGCTTGAAGATGAACATAGCTTTGGGAAGTAAAGAACTAGAGAAACTCAACGCCAAGTACGAGCCGCTCACCTTCCAGGATCGGGTGCAGCAACTTTTTCAGGATTTCGCTCCGGAGGAGATCCTGGTCACGACTTCGTTGGGTTCGACTTCATCCATACTGCTACACTTGCTCAGCAAAGTGGCACCCGATCATCCGATCTATCTGATCAATACAGGCTACCTGTTTGAGGAGACCCTCCGGCACAAGGAGCATGTCGCCACCAAGCTGGGAATCAATATTGTGGATGTCCATCCTGCGGCCAACAAGCACCAATTTACGGAAGAGAACAAGACCTGGCAGTTCAACAATGAGCTGTGCTGCTTTGTGAATAAGGTAGATCCGATGAACAAACTGAGGGAGGGAAAGAAGATCTGGATTTCGGGCCTACTCCGCTTTCAAAACGAGAACCGGCGGCATCTGCAGATCT
>JBCCXG010000829.1:0-2848 GCA_039191945.1 Bacteroidota bacterium | reverse complement strand
CGACAGCCCATTGTCGATCACTTTCTGACCATCGGTGAAGTACACAATCGGTTTGCCTTGTACTGCCGGACCATACTCCCGCAGGTAGACACTGATCTTGCGCCCGAATCGCTCAGAAGACACTTCCAGGGTGTCGAACTGCGCCAGCGAAGGAAGTACCTGGCACAGGGCCCATGCGAAAAGTCCCCAAGCTTTCAAAAAACTCATAATTGAAAGAGAAAGGCCACTCCGATCAAGCAGCCTCTCCGATACTTTGGATTAAAGGGACGCCAAGGCGATGTTGTCGATGAACTCGTCGATCGTTTGGTTCAGAAAACCCATGAATTGCTGCTCAGTCATATTGGGATTTTCCATGAACTGCTCATACTTACTCGTCCATATGATCATCGATTGGTTATAGCCCAAATCAACCACTTTGAAGCTGTTGACCATGCCCTTCGTGGGCACACCTTCTAGCACTGCGTAAGAGTAGGTCCTGTTGACATCATCAAACGCAACAATGCTCTCTTTGAAGTAGCCGTTACCCTCGGGTGCCGTACATTTCCTTTGTCCTCCGACCCCATGCACACCCGTCCATTCGACCTTAGCAATGGCAGAGGAGTATTTGTCGATGTCGTCCATCTGTCGAATCACGGTCCAGACCTTGTCCGAAGAGGCTTTCACCACCTTGGTCTTCGTCACATTGGCATCTGATTGCTGAGCACTGGCAAATCCCACCATCGCCAACATAGCGAGCGCCGCAAAAACTGTTTTGATCGTTCTCATTTTCATTTTGTATTAAGGCTTAATAAAAGAATTGTTCACTTACGATTTTCCCATCCTCGACCCGGTAGATGATGACTTCGGAAAGCTGCATGCGATTCCCGTCTTGTAGGGTGGCGTCGAAAGACATCCCCAGTGAGATGTGGTCGCCCGATATGACGACCTCCCTGGAGACATCCTTGCTGTGCAACTCCTTGAGGTTACCTCCAAAGAGGTCGGCCTTCTGCTTCACCTGCTGCAGCCCCTTAGCGTGTGGTAGGGGGGCAAATTGCGGTTCGATGGATTCGACATTTTCGGCAAATAACTCATTGTGAATCGTCGCTATGTCAGTGTCCGCAATGCACTGCCGTAGCTTCTCTGCCAATACTTGTGTTGTCATTTTACAAAAGCTTCATTTTTTGAAATTGTGCTCCTTAGACTGCTCCCGGACCCAGCGTGTGAAAACTTCGGAATAAAAAAAGGGACAAATCCCCCTCCTCGTTGGGAACAAGGATGTTTTCATCTCAGTATTGGCAATAATCCTTGTTCGCCTTATCATCTGTCGCTCTGACTTCCGCAGGCTCTGAAAGGAACGGGACAGGTTGTATTTTGCGCAGAGCAAACAAAATCAGCTACCTAAATGAAAGCTTATACGCTGCTCGCCCTTCATCTTCTTTTTTGGGGTGTGGTCAAAGCCCAGGACCCTGCTCCCAATATTGTGCTCATCATAGCAGATGACCTGGGTATCGATGCCATCTCTGGCTTTGGCATTGAGGGGGAGATGCCGGTCACACCTACTTTGGATTCCTTGCGCGCCGCGGGCATCACTTTCACCAACTGCTGGGCTTCGCCACAGTGTTCCCCCACCAGGGCCGCTATCCTCACCGGCCAGTATGGGATCAATAATGGCGTGATGACCCCTCCCGGGCCCCTGGGCTTAGAACACGAATCTATTTTTAATCGCGTGAAGTCCAATGCGGAGGTGTCCTACGAGATGGCCGTAATTGGCAAATGGCACCTGGCCGGCCGCAATAATTTTGATCACCCGGCGGAGCACGGCGTCGACCACTACGAAGGTTTGTTCGATTCCGGGGTAGAAGATTACTATGAGTGGACCAAGATCACGAATGGTGTGTCGGGGACGGTGACGGAGTATGCAACAAGCCACCTCACCGATGCCGCGATCGATTGGGTAGAGGAGCGATCGGAGCCCTGGCTCCTGTGACTGGCCCATGCCGCGCCGCATAGCCCCTTGCAAGCCCCTCCTTCCGACCTCCATGAAACACCCGCCAACGATAATCGAGGCACCTATTTCGCCATGATCGAGGCGATGGATCATGAGATAGGGCGGCTGCTATCACAGGTAGACAACGAAAATACAATCGTCATTTTCATTGGAGATAATGGCACACCCAACAATGTGAGCGAATACTATCCCCGAGGTCATGGCAAGGCTTCCATGTACGAGGGCGGAGTAAGGGTCCCGATGGTCATCGCTGGAGGAGCAGTTGGTAGGGCAGGTGAAGTCGAGGACGCCCTGGTGCAGGCAGCCGATATTCATGCGACGATCCTTGAGCTCATGGGATTTGATCTGGAAGGAGGGATCAACAACAGTCTCAGTTTGAGGGCGCTACTCGACCAACCTACCGAGCTACCTCGAGAAATGATCTACACAGACTATGATGATGACGGACTTCTGGTGTGGGCTACACGAACCAGCCAGTACAAGCTGATCGAAGATGAAAATGGTAATCAGGAGTTCTACGATGTACAGGCTGACCTCCAGGAGCAGGACAATCTGATGGGCGATTTGACTGCTGAGCAGCAAGTGGTGATGCTGGAATTGGAGGCCGAAGCTGCAGTCATCAGGTCCGGTTGGTCTTGCCGTGATGGTATACGCAATGGGGATGAAATGGCCATCGATGATTGCAGCATAGTATTGTCAATTGGGGAGGACCGGCGTCCCAATCAGGTAAGGGTCTGGCCGAACCCGAGTAGTGGCACGATTAGCATTCAGATAGATGATCATCTTAACCACCAAGTGCGTCTTTTCAGTGTTGACGGGCGGCTGGTACGGGAAGAGCATGGAGTGGGACTGATCCAAATG
>JBCCXG010000828.1:0-2855 GCA_039191945.1 Bacteroidota bacterium | reverse complement strand
GGATCATATTTATTCAAAATTCCAAATACCTGGAAAAAATTGACTTTGGATACGGGAAAGATCAGCTACTCATCATCGGCATCCAGGATGAAATAGAATACAGGAAGTTAAAGTCAGCAATCGCTAGCTACTCTGTCATCAAAGAAATAGGTACTACGGAACACGCCTTGGGCCAAAGCACCTATACTCATCCGGTCACCTTTAACAGCCTGGAATACAATGTGCGGCACATCCAGTTTGGAGAGAACTATTTTCAGACTATGAATTTCAACTTCGTCGGTGGACAACCTATCGACCTCAACAGGGCCAGTGAGTGGAATCGCATCGTGGTCAATGAGCAATTCGTGAAAATGTTGCAAATACAGGAGGATCCCATTGGGAAAGGTGTCAAGGTCTTCGGCAGTACTTATCGGATCGTAGGTGTTATAGAAAACATCATAGACAAAGTGACTAAAGCCGAAGACCCAGAAGCCATGGTCTTCTATCCGTCAGTACCTGAGAAATGGAGAGAAGTCATCGTTCGGACGGATGCCAATGACCTTATCGAAACGAACCATCTGCTCGAAAGCACTTGGAAAGAGCTATTTCCTACCAAACCCTACGTCAGTCGTTATCAAGAGGACATTGTCCTGGGAGGGATGAAGCAGATCAATCGAAACTTGAAGAACATCTTCGTATTCTTAACCGTCTTGGGAGGACTCCTTTCGATTGCGGGTATTTACTCACTGGCTTCTTTGGGTGTCGCAAGAAGAAGGAAAGAGATAGGTATCCGGAAGGCTTTGGGTGCGTCCGTTCAGCGTGTGGCCAAAACGTTGAATAAAGAGTTTGGCCTCATATTGCTAGTGGCAGTTTTACTTGGATCCTTCGGAGGCTACTTCGCTGTATCACTACTGTTGGATATGGTTTATCCGGATCATGTGCCCGTGGGAGCTGGAACGATCACTGTGGCAGCTGCGGTGATCGGAATATGCGGATTGTTGACCCCGACAATCATTATTGTGAAAGCGGCAAGAGCCAATCCAGTGAACGCCCTTAGAAACGATTAGGCTATCGCTACGGCGATTAAGTCAAACAAATTGCAGTTCTTATTTTTGGGCGCCAGGCAAGGAGATGGGAATCTGTTGTACTAGCCTTCTTCTCCCAAAAATTCCAGGACTTCATTCAAGATCGTATCGGTTCGCAGCATACGAAAATGCCCGGTGCCGTGTACCTCTGTGAATCGACAGCCCTTCCAGTTGTTGTAAACGTTTCGTGATCTTTCGATAGGAATGACACGATCATCTTTGTCATGGATAATCAAGGCCCTGTTCACATGGATGTGAGAAACAAAGTCACTCACGTTCAACTCGTCAACGCGCTGCCCCGTCTCCTTTTCCAGTCTCTCAATCAAGAGACGCTGGACCTTCTGCGAGATACCGGTTGCTTCTGACACATCTTGGATTCGTTCGATAAACCGGTCTGGCGTCGTGAGCAGTACGTAAGTGTCGATCACCAGGTCCTTGTTTTTGAAAAGTGCGTAAGTGGTCGCTACTCCTCCAAAAGAATGACTCACGAGTGTTTTAACTTTAAATCTTCTGATCAGCACCGCCACCAGTTCCGTAAACTCAAAAAGACTGGTCTTTCCATTGCTGCTGTATCCATGGGACGGACCGTCAAAAGCATAGACGGTATAGTTTTCTTCCAGTAGCTTTTCCACCAAATCCGCAAAATTGCCAGCTTGCCCTTCCCATCCATGAATCAATAGGACTGTCTTCTCACCGCCGCCCCAGCGGTACAGCTTGATCTTAAAGGTGCCGAATTTGAAGTCTTCTTGTTCGGATTTATTCAGGGTGTCCTCCTCATTGGGACGAAGTTTTCGGACTTGCGGACTGGTTAGCTGTCTGTAAGCAAAAGAAGCCGTCAGTCTTGGAAAGAGCTTGGAAAGCGTACCGACTAAAGAATGATGCATGAGCAGGCTAAGGACTGAGATGTTGCAGGCATCAATATCGGCATTGCATCCCTCCCAAAAAATGACCTAATGTTAGAAAAACTATTGTCTTCGTATTCGACTCAAGCTCTCAGGACGGACGCCAAGGTATTTAGAGAGATCTTTTATCGGTATGGTACGAACCAATCCAGGGTTCTTCTTTAGTAAGGATTCATAACGTTGCTCAGCCGTCATGGTAAGCAGCTCTTTTTCCCTTTGGACCCGAGTGACATAAAGCTGCTCCGTGGCAATCCGCCCCAATTGGTTAGCCAACAAGGAAGTCTGATAGCAACGCTGAAGCTCCTCATAGTCTACAACTTCCAAGACGCAGTCCTTATAGCAGGTCAGTCGAATGTCTGATGCGGTCGCAGTCAGTAATGAGCTGTAAGACGCACAAAAACTTTCGGGAAAATGGAAATCTAGAATGCGTTGCTCTTCGCGATAGAGGAGGGTGGTGATGACAACACCCGACTGTATGAAATAGACTGACGTCTCAAACTGTCCGTAGTCGGTGAGTACGTGATCTTTTGCCGCTATTTTCTGCTTTGTCCCAAAGGGCAGTTCTATAGGACCCGTGTCTCTGACATTTTGTACTATGTAGTCCTTGATTGTTTTCATGTGCACAGCCACCTAAATATGCCGGGGGCAGAGCTAGAACAGCGAGATCTTCTGCTCCACCACTCGCTGACGCAAATCTGTCACGGGTCCGGTCATCACCTCCTCGAAGAGCACCAAGAACTCGTCGGCTTTGGTGGAAGTCTGCTCAAAAATCACGCGCTGATTGGCGGTGACCGGTACCAGGATATTAACCAGAAAAAAACCAACGGACTGGAAACGGCTCTCCAGCACGAATGGATCTCGATAGATACCTTGCTTTTTCGGATTCTGC
>JBCCXG010000827.1:0-2859 GCA_039191945.1 Bacteroidota bacterium | reverse complement strand
CGATTATTCGAGCCCGTACTATGGGTTGAACAACGATCATCCCGGTCTAATCGATGCGGAAACGGAGATCCTGGCCGCCTATCCTGGTGCCACCAGCAGCAATCTTTCCTACACTTTCACCCCCACAGGTGAAGAGGAAGATTCCGTTGCATTTGTCAACGACCAGATCACCTCCTGGATCAACCAAATCGGTCTGAATGAGGCGGAAAAAGCAGAGGCCACAGTCTTGACCAATCTCTCCATTGACGGTGGAGCAGGTGCGTATACCTCAGAGGTTACGCAGAGTTATAATTCCAACTACAACTATTCCAGTGCTCGAACGATGAAGTTCCGATGGAATTCCGGTATTGGTACGTACGTCAATGGCGTGGGCACCGAATTCATCAGCACCTTCGATGCGGGCTCTAGTGTGGAGCAGCGTGGTACGGAGGACATCAATCACTCGGTTACTTTCGGTTACGTCATCGACGAAAAAGATGAGGGGGACTACTACAGCATCGACGTGAAGACCGTGGATGGGGTGGGACTGTATAACCGAAACAAGTTTGCCGATAAAGTGCCAAGCCTCAAGGAGTTTGCAAAAGAAAATGCTGTGGAGTTGGGTGTAACTGGCGCGTCTTTGATCAAGACGGGAGTCACCGGAGGGGTCGCGCTGGTCAATGCGGTCAATAAGTACATCCTTAAGAACTCTTCGAAACTCAACGGCTTCTCTGCTACGGCTAGCTTCGCCATCGATGCCGTGCTCTTTCTCGCAGAAACCGCTGACTTCACCTACGAGACTGTACAGACCTACCAGTTGGCGGAGAGCATAGATGAAGATCTTAATGTTAGCGCCTTCAAGATCTCCAGTCCGATATTCTCGGTCAAAGGAGGAGCAGCAAGGTGCCCCTATGAACCAGGGGAATTCACCTTTGCCTATTCTGATGACTTCGAGAATCCGTTCGAACTACATACGGCTACGCTACTCCGGGAGAAACCAACGATCAACGTGGAGACCGCGATTCAAAACAACGTTCCAGAGGATGAGGCAGCCGTCTTTACCCTACAGCTAGGCAATGAAAGCGAGACGGAGACCAACATCTGGTACGAGCTGAGCATCGATGAAACGACCAATCCCGACGGAGCGATCATCTTGATCGACGAACTGACTGCGGAGCGGCAGTACCTGGTAGAAGCTAACAGCATCTTGCAAAAGACGCTGACCGTTGAAAAGGGTGCTGCTGGGGTCCTGAATTACGATAGCATTGGATTGATCCTGCACTCCGTCTGCCAGTTTGATCCGGAGGTGACCCAGGCGGAGATCGCGGATACGGTGTACGTTTCTGCTCGTTTCCTTCCTGAGTGCTCGGACATCGCTGTTGGCAATTTCGATGAAAACTGGATCATCAACTACGATGACGGAGAGCAGATCCCCGTTATGCTGGATGATTATAACATCAATCTATCGACGCTGGAGAAGGTAGATTTTCAGTACAAGACGCTTTCTGGAACGCCGGTTACCGTCATGACCTATTACAAAGATGGAACGACCGATGGCTACGCCGAACACGACGGTCCCAAAGGCACCATTGATGGAGCAGCCGATGTCAGCTTCATCTGGGACGTCAGCTCGCTCAACGACGGGACGTATCAAATCAGGGCGCGTGCGCATTGTTCCGATGGGTCCGTTTTCGAGTCGGATTACCTGACGGGCACCATCGATACTTCCAATCCGGTAGCCTTCGGTACCCCTGCTCCGGAGGACGGAATTCTCGACGCCGGCGACGACATCCAGGTCAGGCTCAGCGAGGAGATCGAAGCTGGTTTTGTGAAGGATTTCAACATCAAGGTAAGAAGCGTGCTCAATGGGGCGGACGTCTCTCATGCTACTTCTGTCCAATTTGATGGGTCAAATGATGACATGACGATCGACAACGTGACTTTCAATAATAAGTCGTTCACTATTGAATACTGGTTGAAAAATGATGTCGAGAGTACGCCGCAGGAAGCAAAAGTCCTGACCTATGCTACCGGTAGCAACCTCGTAGAGATCAGTCAATTGGGTACGGAGCTCTACTTCGAGCTGGGAGCCAACACCATAAGTGTGGATCCAACAACCTCATACACGGTGGTCAATCCTTGGGACAGCTGGCACCACTGGGCGTTTGTGTATGATGCCGTCCAGCAGGAAGCGAAGATCTACCTCGATGATCAACTCATTCTTCTGGAAAATGATGTGGTGTACAATCCCTCCTTTCAAGGCGTATTAACCCTTGGGAACCGTCAACTAGCCGGCAGAATGCACGAGCTCCGGATTTGGGAGGATGTGCGATCCTTCGGTGAGATCGTCTCCAATATGTCGATCACACTCAGCGGTGATGAGCCGGGACTTTATGGCTATTGGATGATGGATGAGGGTAGTGGCAACCTGTCCTTAGATCATGCCAGGGGTCGACATGCTACCGTCAATGCAGATTGGTCGCTGGAGCCGGGAGGAGTAAGTTGGGCTTTCGACGGCAGCAACTATCTCACCGTCAATAGCACCAACATCTTGGCGGATGCAGAGACAGACTTCACGGTTGAGTTGTGGTTCAAAGGTACCGGGAATGGTACAACGCAGACGTTGCTGTCCAATGGCAAGGGAGATGGAACGGACCCGGTGACCGATGCTAACTCGGTCATCACCATTGAAGCGCGCTCCGATGGGACGATTCACGTGATGAGTAACGGCTACGACTTTCAAGGAACAACCACCGATGTGATGGATGGTGACTGGCATCATTTGGCGATGGTGATCGACCGGAGTGCCAACGCCAGGATGTATATCGACGGTAAGCAACAGGAGCAAACAGACGCGCAGAACTTCTCCGAATTTTATGG
>JBCCXG010000826.1:0-2863 GCA_039191945.1 Bacteroidota bacterium | reverse complement strand
TTCGTCCAATGTCAGTTTACCCCCAGCCTCACTAAAAACACTGCGTGCATCGCGAGCCAGCTCATAGGTGTAACCGAAAAAGACCGTTTTGATAGGAACGGCATTGGGACCGTTTTGGACCCGATCCGCTTGTGCGTAGAGTCGAATCTCATCCAACTTCTTTAACGGTGTCGAATTATCCTTTCCTCCATTTTCATCCAGTACCTGAAAGGCATCTTCCCGGTCGGACAGGAAGAACTCACCGACGTAGTTCTTGGTCTCAATGCTATTGAGGTACCATACCTCCTTTTCGCCGTAGACGTAGCTGGCCATGTCATCTGTAGCATCGCTCAGATTACCGGGATTGTGATAGGCCTTGTTTTGCTCATAAGGCATCCGCCATTGGTAGTTGGAGTGCGCTCGCTGGTAATTGAACTTCGTGTAAGTCCCAAAGTCATCAGGAGAGGGTCCATTACCTGTAATATCCACGTAGTCCTGGGAAACAATGGCGGTCAATAGATAGGCATAGGCATAAGGTGGCGTCTCCGTGGACTGGAAATAGTGATTTTTGCCTCGGTCATTTTCTATCGAATTATCGACGCCAGGTGTATAGTCCACTAGTCCACTTCCGTCCGGAAGCAGGCCGTCCGCGCTGATATTGAAGGATACTTCCTTCTTGAGCACATTGTAAGCCGGCAGCCCAAAGACGTATCGTGTACCGTCTTCCCTTGTAATGGTGATCTCTGAAAGGTGGTGGGCCTTACGGACATCGTCGACCCGATCATGCGGAAAACCTACAAGTCTAAATGGCGGTAGATCCGCCCTTTCCCCAGAGTAATCCCTGATGGACCGTTCCAATCCGAGGAATTGTGCTTCGGCTGCCGTGAGATAAGAAAAGAGGGTATTCCTCGTCTCGCGATTGGCACGCAAAGTCTCTTCGACCTGCGAAAAAGTCACCGCAAAGCCTTCCAGAGGATTCACCAGCTGGCTTTCAGACGTCCCATTGCTATTAACCGGTACCGTCACGGGCTCAAAACCACCCAATCTATCAAAGAGATCCTCATTGGCCATGGTGGTCAACTCACCCACGTTCTTGAAGTAGACGGGCTCATACAACGGATTGTCCGGATCGGCCCCGCGAAAGGCAAATAGCTCACTGAGCGCATTGTCCTGCTCCCATTTCCTCGTGAAGTTCTTGGTCTGGTTGACCTTGATGTCAGCGCCCGCGTGAAACAAGTTACCCGCACCGATTTCAGCACCGCCGGCCACACCCGTACTTTCGGTAGAGGTGTAGGGATCGGAGATGGTACCTATGTCTCCCCGAAAAGGTCGAAAAGAACCGCTGATGCCCTCACCAGACACGGCGAAGAGATCATGCGTGAAAGCAGGAATGGGCAGGTTAGGGTGCTCCTTCTTGTAAGGACCATCTTTTTCCCGATTCATGTCCATCAAGACTCGGCCCGAGCCAGCTTCATGCGCATACACGTAGCCATAGGCAGGGATAGAGTCCGCATGCGCGACCAGCGATTGCCGGGCAAAGTAAAATTCAATGTTACCCCCAAGCAACCAGAGGCCCGCCTCACCACCGGCTTTGATGTTGACAGTGCCGGACACGCTCCGCGTAGGCATCTCAAACGTAGGCGTATAAGTAGGATTGGCGAAGTTGATCGGGAAACGATACTTCATCGGGACAAACCACTTTCGATTGAAGGAGATGTCGAAATAGGCTGATTTAAGTCCTTCTCGGGAAGTACCAGAAAGGCCAATGCCCGCGCCAATACTAGCATCATCATCCCCAAACTTCATGGCAGAGCTCAGCCCATAGGAAGCGCCTTTCTTCGCGCTCAGATTGATCTTTGGTGCAAAACTCAACGATAGCTTACTGTCGCCGGTCTTCATTCCTGCCTTAATCCCATTGGAAAAACCGAACTCCGCATCCCAACCATGATAATTATTGTAACTGTAGCCGATACTGAGCGTACCTCCGATGCTAGCGGCGAACTTCTCAAAGTCAAAACCGGTGAATTCGGCAGAAAAACCCGTACCTGCACCCACCGTTTTCTCATCCTTGATGTTGAAATGCTTCGTGATGCGGTCACCTTCAAAGTCATCGGGTAAGCCCCGCACTTGCCGGTTGATCACGCCTGGATTGAGGTTCCATCCCAGACCCACGTAACTCGCCTCAGCGGTGGGACTGACATCGGAGCTATAGGTCAGAGCAATCGGGTAACCGCCAATATCCATTAACGGGATGCTGTATTGAAAATCACCCGTAAAATGATTGACGTTGTCCCCGACCTCGCTCGGGGTGAAGCCTTGCACTTCTGGAGTGGAGGGACCGCTCGTCTGTGCGGTGGCCATGGTGACCAAGAGCTGGGTCAAGATAGCCAAGAGAAATAGCTTCGCCTTCGTCTTGAGGCGGTGATTGATAGTGGCTTTCGTATTCATTTTGCTGAGTGGTTTCATGGTTGCTTGTCGATCTGAAGGGTTTGGAGCTCTCCTTGAGGAAAGTAGGATTCCAGTACATACCGGTCGGCTGGAAGGCCAGTCAGGTCCAGTTGATAAAAGTTGAAGCCATGCTCGGGAAGCAATGTCTGTTCAGTCAGGATCTGGCCCTCTCCATTCAGTATCCGGCAGGCTACTACCACCGCGGATCGATGGTTGGTAAGGATGAAATGAATGGCGTCCTCTGCGACGGAATAGTACGTGCTATGGTCGTCGGTCTTGAGGTCGAAGTAGGAAGTACTTTTTCGAACGTCACTGCTGAAAATCCGGTCCGTTACTTCATAAGGCCTGAAAGTGAATACGTTGAAGTTCGTTCCCAGGGGAAGCGCAGCCCGGTTTTGATTGTAGATGGTCCAGGCGTTGCGAGCCCCGGCATACC
>JBCCXG010000825.1:0-2872 GCA_039191945.1 Bacteroidota bacterium | reverse complement strand
GCCAATGGAGAAATAAGCTCTTTTTGTAAGGTGATCAGGTAGATAGACTGCGTCATCCGCATGTCTTGATTGGATTGGTCAAACCAGTTGACCACCGGCCCTGCATCGGTCGAGGCCAACATATAGAGATACTTCCCGCTGGGATCAAAGATTGGCTCTGAGACATTCGAAAGCCCATCGGACAATGCAAAGGATTGACCTTGCGATAAAGAGAATGCGAAGGCTTGTGCGAAATTGGTTTCAGTGATCACGGTGTAGGAAACCCACTCCGAGTCGTGGGACCAAGAGCCAAACATGTACCGGAAAGCACCCGGCACATACAAGGCGTCAGTAGCTATTTTGGTCACCGTGGAAGTCGACACGCTGACGACATATAGGTTGCGGCCATTGTCGACAAACGCCATCTTTTCGCTATCCGGAGACCACCTCGGGTAGGCATAAAAACCAGTCCCACCAGGAGCAATGGTCTTCGTCGACCCATTGCTTAGGGTCTTTACATGCAAAGCGTACTCACCTCCTTCATCCGAAAAGTAGGCGACATGTTTGCCGTCGGGCGACCAGTTGGGGTCTTGCTCATGTACGCCGGGGCTGGCTGTGAGGTTTTTTACATCGCCCTTTTTGGCGGGTACGGTCACGATGTCTCCACGGAAGTCGAAAACGGCTCTTGCTCCTGAAGGGGAGATCGCAGAACCTCGAATGTACCTCGAACCACTCACAAAGCGGCTTCGTCTTTCGAGCAGATCAGCTGCTATGCCAATCGCCAGCTGACGGCTCTGCTTCGTGGCTGGATCAAACAGATGCAGGTAACCGGCTTGCTCATAGATCAGGTCATTGCCATTGGCGGACAGGCTTAAGATCGGGAAGTCATCGTAGGTCGTCAGCTGCTCAATTTCCCGCGAGGTAGGATCATAGGCATAGAGATTGAACTCCCCATTTCGATCACTCCTGAAATACACCTTTCCGGCAAGCCACTGCGGGTCCGCATCATTGGATCCCGTGGATGGTTTAGAGATCTCATCTACTTCGGAAGTACTATTGTCAAAGATCCATACCCTGGACTGCGTACCACCGCGATAGTTCTTCCACTGTGTAAAAGCTGGATAGAGTGGATTGTAGGCGACGAATTGACCATCGCCCGATAGGGTCGCGCTGTAAGAGGTAGGTATGGGTAGCTCCTCGGGCTGCCCACCGTCGGTGGCTACGGTATACAACTTCGCATGTCGACCGGTATGATTGGATCGACGTGAATTGAAGAGCACTTTTTGGCCATCCGGTGTGAAATCACGAACGAGATCCCACGATGGATGCCAGGTCAGACGTTTTGGGACACCTCCTTCCGTCGGAACGATGAACACATCTGTATTGCCGTCGTATTGCGCGCTGAAAGCAATCATACTGCCGTCCGGAGAGAAGACAGGATTGGACTCAACACCCTCGTCGATCGTAAGCCGTCTAGGGTCCGAGCCATCTTTGTTGGCGGTCCAGAGGTCCTCTGCGTAGATAAACGCGATCTTGTTGGCGCTTACTGTTGGAGAATGCATCAGACGGGTGTTCGTCGTATGCTGCGACAGGGCTACCAATGAAACAAGAAGGGACAGGATGGAGGCATTGACTTTTCTCATGGATCTCTCAGGGTTAATTGGCTTTGGGGACTGTTTTTTGGTTCGTTCTTCCCTTGCTCATCCAAATTAGTGAAGACCAGCTTGCTCCGCAACTCACCTCGAGAAAAGGGTGGCCAAGGCTAACTTCCAAACAGCAGATAACAAAATCCAACAGGAATTCCTCGCATCTGTCAGCGAATTGTCCCATCCATCTTGGATCATTCCACCCCGGATACTCAAAGTACCTACCTTCATCAGTCAGATTTTTGACAACTAAAGCGAGAGCACATGATCATTTACGGCTGGAACAGCAAAAACCTCAAGCAAGCAGAGTTATCCTCCTATGAGTGCCCAGAGTGCCAAAAAAAGGGTTCCCTACTTGCCATTTTTTCGAGTTATGTCCACATCTTCTGGATTCCATTGTTCCCTTATCGAAAATCCGCTCAGATCTACTGCACCAATTGTCAATTGTCTCGAGAGGAAAAAGACTTAACCGAGGAGATGAAATCGCAGGTCAAACTGCTCAAGTCAGCAGTGAAGACACCGATCTACATGTTTTCGGGGCTTGGTTTGGTTGCTCTGTTCATCGCCTACACCTCTTATTCGGGCATTAAGACCGGAAATCTTCAACAGGGTTATATCAACGACCCACAAGTCGGAGATGTCTATGTTCTCAAAGACCTTGAGGATTCTACCGCCTATGACCACTATCTACTCAAGGTCACTGACGCGCTCAACGATAGCCTCGTGGTGTCTTTCAACACTTTTGTCTACAATGGCATTATAGAGGAACTGGATCCCGAGGATGGCTTTATGACCGTCGGATACGCCATCCACAAAGATCAAGTAAAGGAATTTGACCGAACCGGCGAGCTTCGAAAAGTGATTCGCGGGTATGGTGAGCGCTCAGGGTTTGACCGCGTCGTCGACTACCCCACTGAAATAGAAAGCGCCAATTAAATCGAGGGAGAAGCTCAAAGGAGATCAAACCAGGTCCATCTGCATGACATAATCATCCATAAAATAGCCGCCCCCGATATCCATCTTCACCTCTTCTCTCTTCACAAAGCCACGACGCTCATACCACGCTATGGTGTCGATATTGAATTTGTTGACGGTAAGCCCGGTCTCGCTTTCACTTACAGCTCCCTGGCAAGCATCGGGTGAATCAACCTCCAGTTTAACTGAACACACCGGTCTCTGACCGATATTCACTGTGCAATGCGTGAAAACATGGGTGCCGGCGAAGTTGAATCAGACTGTGAGGGACT
>JBCCXG010000824.1:0-2876 GCA_039191945.1 Bacteroidota bacterium | reverse complement strand
TCGACTGCGTAGTTTTTTCTTGCTCATAGGAGGGTTTGTTGATAGTGGTAATTTACTGATTGTGCCGGAAGATGGTGTGAGGCGCTTACTTGGATTTGGAGAGAGCGGCTGTACCACTGAGCCAAAGTCGCTCCCGCCATCAGTTGTATCCTGCCTTTGCCGGTAGGCAGGCACGACTGCGCTCCCCATCGCCCTTGCCAGGAAGTCATGTGCCAGCCTATGAAATGGGCATCTTCTGACGCTAGACCTCCCGGCCCCATGTCGGAAGCTACCACTGTCGGGTCTATTGGGCCGTTGGAGTGGCTTCGAGCAAGAGTTTTTGATGGCAGCGAAGATGGGTCTCTTATCAGGTAATCCCCAGGAGGTTACTCTGCGAAAGAGTTGCATTTAACATTTGTTAGTAGGTTTAGGTCACTTGTTATAGCGACGTTGCTTTAAGGGGATTTAAATAATACCTACAAAATTATATAATATATCCGCGGATGTCTTATTTTTGATAATCCATACAAAAATGTAAAATATGGGAAGGGAGTCTTTGGGCGAATTTGAAGAGGCGGTTATGCTAGTCATCGCCTCACTGGAAAATGAGAGCTACGCAGTCGCCGTCCAGGAAGTGTTGAAAGAGGACGGGAAGCGAGAAGTCAACCTCAGCGCGATACATGCCACGCTGTATCGTCTGGAGAAGAAAGGCCTGCTCAGCTCCAGGCTGGGAGGCTCTACAAAGACGCGCGGGGGTAAGAAAAAGCGGTTGTTTGCGGTGACCAACGCCGGCTTCAAGGCATTGAAGGCATCAAAAGATTTTAGGAGCAAAATGTGGAGCACAATTCCTCAGCTGTCACTGGAAGGAGGAAGTCATGAGTGAGACATATCATTCGCCAAAGTGGGCTCGGACATTACTAAGGCAGATCTACGACGAGGAGATGGCCGATGAGATCATCGGAGACTTTGAGGAAGTTTATAAACGGCGACTGCAGGAAGATGGACCGACATCAGCCCGGTTCAAATACTGGAGAGATGCGATCCTCGCCTTACGAAACCTCGGTTTGAGAAAGCGCAAGCCGCAAAAGGCTCGCTTCCAATTCCTCCAGATGTTGTCCAACTATGTCGTCGTATCCCTTCGTATGATGCGTCGAAACCCGGGCTCTTCCCTCATTAGCATTTTGGGGCTATCCACGGCGATCGGATGCACGATAGTGGCCTTTTTGTGGGCTGATTTTCAGAGCCATCTCGATACTTTTCACCAAAAAGGCGGGAGAATCTACCAGGTGACGACCCATAAGATAGAGGGCGAAGGGATAGTGAAGAGTGCAGGTTCCCCGCTTATGCTCAGCCAAGTGCTTCGGGAAGGCCACGCTGGTGTGGAGCGTGCCGCCGCTGTCAAAATCATGAGCGGCCACTTCAAAGTGGGCACCCAAGTCCACACGGAGCGCGTGATGTTCACCGATCCTTCCTTTCTACAGATTTTTGACTTCCCTATGCGATCAGGGAACAAAGGTGCTTTGTCGGGATACGGTCAAGTCGTCTTGAGTGAAGAAATGGCCAAAAAGTATTTTGGCGAAACGAACCCGCTGAATCAAACGGTTTCCATCAAGTTCGAACGGGAGGTGCAGAACTTTACAGTGGCCGGTGTCTTCTCAAGATTTCCCGAGAATGCGAGCTTTCAGCCCGCTGTGGTCTTGCCGTTGTCCAACTATTTGTCACTCAACTCAGATCCCTTGTCCTGGTCGGATTGGTCCGAGGCGAGCTTTGTGTTGACCAAACCAGGCATTACCACCGACCAGTTTGATGAGATCCTCCAAAGCGCAAGACAAGCGTATAACCTTCAAAATCCGCTGATCTCGATCGATCGATTTGAATGGATACCCTTGGTCCATCTTGCCAGTCGCTCACAAAGCTTGGAACGCCCCTTGGCGCGCGGAGCGGAGCGGTCAGATTACATGGCGATGCTGCTGACGGCGGTATTGATGCTTGTCTTGGCCTGTTTCAACTATATGAACGTAGCGGTTTCGTCGGCTACAAAAAGACTCAGGGAGGTCGCCATCAGAAAGACCATGGGAGGAAATCGTCGAAGTATTTTGATGCAGTTCCTCATAGAGCACCTGGTCATCTCCGGATTGGCGCTCTTTGCTGGTGTGCTGTTGAGTTACTTTCTGCTCCTGCCAGGTTTCAACACCATCGCCCCAGTTGCGCTACCTTTTGCCTTCTCTTCATGGTCCGCAGCATTTGCCTTCTTTGTCATCCTATGGCTGTCAGTAACCATCGCCGCAGGTGCTTATCCGGCCTTTTATATCTCCCGCTTCCAGCCGTCCACGATACTTGCCGGGAAGCAGAGGTTTGGTAGCCGCAACTATCTGAGTCGCGCGCTACTCACATTGCAATTATTCCTATCATTCACCATGGTGATTGGTAGTCTGGTTTTCACGGACAATGCTTTGTTTGTCAAGGAGCTTGACTGGGGATACACGCCAGACCATTTGCTCAGTGTCAGGCTGACCGATCCCACGCAGTATGACTTATTGGTCGCTCAGGCGCAAGCCAACGATGCGATCAGCTCGATCGGGGGGTCGAAGGGACATCTGGGCGTTTCCAATCCATCGCTCGAGTACGCTTACCTTGATCGTCAATTCAGGACACTCTACTACGATGTAAGCCCAGGGTATCTGGAGGCGTTGGGTGCGGTTGTGCAGGAAGGTCAGCTATTCGATGATCAATTGACCAGCAATGACCAACAGGTTGTGATCAACCAAGAGTTTGCCAGGAAGATGGGCTGGGACGACCCGCTTGGAAAGCAGATCCGTTTTGATGAGCAACTTGTCACCGTGATCGGTATCGTTGGCAATATGCGGCATGCGTTCTTCTCTGCGGACGATGTGCGC
>JBCCXG010000823.1:0-2880 GCA_039191945.1 Bacteroidota bacterium | reverse complement strand
CTGACCCACTTCTTATGCCTCTTGTCGATGGAGGTCACTGACAGCCAGAGCCCGAATATTTTAGATCGTGCGATGAACGGGACTGACCGATTGTGCCGCCAACGCATATTTGTAGGAAACAAACTTGTTCGGATAAGCCTACGACTTCTGTTCTCAATGGAAGGCCACAAGCTTCACGGCGGGGCCACCAAAATCCTCATGGTAGACGATCCGCTGGTCGGCATTTTTCAACGTGACGTAGTCGACCAGACCCGGTCCCGAGAAGAGCATGACCAGGCCTTTGATTTCCCCAAAAGATTCCTCAAAAGCCACCTCATAAGTCTGCGAACCGTTCACGTGGATCACCGCATTTCGGTCCCTCACGGCAAGATTGACCGTGTTCCATTCGGATAAATCCGCACCAAAAGCCGAAAGGTCCGTGGTTTGTCCGTCGACGACCTTTTCTCCGACTTTGATGACATTCTCCCCTTCACAACCCTTATTTGTCAGCGATACATAGAAAATATGCTCTTCTGTCAGTACTCGCATCTCCACGTAGGCGCAGGCCTGATCTGGGCTAGTCGCGAGCTTGAGTGAAGACTCCAATTCGAATGAATCGCTGTGTGCATCGTATGCCTGCACATTGGAATAGCTGATGTTCCAGCCTTTGGACCAGTCCTTGATCTTGGATTCGGTATCTGACCGATCAAGGGTCAGGGCTCCCTCCCCCTGCTGGGTCGATAGGTAGACGGGGATGGGATCCGCATAGTCGTAGCGCCCATAAGCCACCCATCCATCGGTGAGTAGGTGCAATCGCCCCACCGCAATGATGGAATCATTTGCCACGAGCTTAGCCCGATGGTAGCCAGGGATGTAGTAGATAGAGGTGTAGACCTTATTGCGGGGATCGACCGGATGTCGGAATCTTTTGTTCCACGACTGCTGAATGAAGAAGCTGTCCGCACTCACGTTACTCACGTCATAGCGAAACAACACCGTATTTGGGACTCCCGACGTCACGGTTTTATCCAGTGAGAAACTTACGTCACCCTCAATAAGTATGGGCGAAGGGGAGGAGGTAAAGCTGAGATTTGCAATAATCACCAGCACTACGGCCAATGCGACGACCGCAACAGACAATGGAACCAGTACCTTAAAACGTTTGGGCTGACGCGCTATGGGTGTTGGTACAAGTTGCTGCTTGGCCTTGAAGTCGTACCAATCCTTATAGTCCAAAAAACTGGCCAATGCATCGAGTGTAGCGGCGTGTGGGAGTTGGGCAAACTGCGATCTCCATAGCCTTTTTAGCGTCGAAAGGCTCAACCGAATGCCGGTCTGGGACTCCAGATCTTGCTGGAATCGCTCCAAATCCCGCTGCCTCCATTCTCCGGTTACGGTCTCCCGGTAGTGCTCCTCGATCAGGTGGATGCATCGCTCAATGTATTGCCAATCAGTGTTTTGCATAGATGATTTCGCTCATGACCGCCGTTTGAACGCAACTTGACCGCATTTTGGACGCAGAATCCGGCAACGATCGGGGGCGCTCAGCCGATTAAATTCCCAAAAACCTTAAGCGCATGTCTATCAAACTAATTTACACATTTCTACTCTTGGCGATCCCCTTTTACCTACGGGCACAGGTCGTCAATGTTCCTTTCTCGGATTGGGATCTATCGAGCGCCGAAACCAGTGAAGTGACAGTTGATGGGAAGAAGGCCATCAAGCTGAAGGGCCAGATCCTCTTCATGGATGCGGACTTCAAAAATGGCGTGATTGACGTTGATATCAATTTTGCAGAAAAGCGGTTCTTCCCAGCCGTGGAGTTTCGTATGCAGTCGGACAGGAAAAACTACGAGCACTTTTACGTCCGGCCTCATCAAAGTGGCAACCCCGATGCCAATCAATACTCACCGGTCTTTGATGAAAACAGTGCGTGGCAACTGTACCATGGCCCAGAATTTGCCAAAGCCATCCGATACGAGTTTGACGTATGGCATCATCTGCGGTTTGATGTGAGAGGGGAGGCGGTGAAGATCTACTTCGACGATATGTCGACCCCCATGTTATATACTCGGCTCATGGGAGGATTCGAAGCTGGCGGTTTCGGTCTTACCGCCGGAAGAGACGACGTGCTGTTCGCAAACTTCCAGTATGAGAAAAGTAATGAGACCAGCTTCCCTGACCCGCTACCTGCTCCTCGGGAGTTGCCCGCCAACCTCGTCACCAGTTGGGAGGTGTCCAATGTGGTGAACGATGACATGCTCACAAATCCCACTATCGCGGCCAAGGACCTCAAGGGTCTAACCTGGCGAGCCATGACCACAGCGTACACGGGAAGCATCAACGTGTCAAAAGCAAGCACCAGAAGCGAAGGAAAAAACACCGCCTTGATCAGAAAGATCATTGACTCTGACACCGACCAAATCAAAAGGATCGATTTCGGCTACAGTGATGCGGTCACTGTCTATCTGAATGGCAAGGCCATCTACAGCGGATCCAACCAGTTTCGCACGCGAGACTACCGATACCTGGGCACGATTGGCTTCTTCGACGCGGTGCATCTGGATTTGAAAGAAGGCAACAACGAGCTGCTTTTCGTGCTACAGGAAGCGTTTGGGGGCTGGGGGCTACAGGCCAAGTTTGAAGATCCGGCGGGTATTGAGTTTTGATAGGTACTCGAAGCGCCGATCCGACGGTCAGGTGGTAACGCCTGGCCGTTTTTTGCTTTCCTCCCCACTCAAGTCTGACGGACTCCAATGAGTCATCAGACTCCGTTGGAGCCACGGAGGCTCTTACCGCAGCGGCGGACCGTTTTCTCCATTGATGAGAAAGTAACCGCGACGGCGGCCCGTCAAAGAATCTATCTTCAAACAAGGTCTTCCGAGAACTAACATTCCTTCG
>JBCCXG010000822.1:0-2881 GCA_039191945.1 Bacteroidota bacterium | reverse complement strand
GCAGGTAGGAATCTTCTGGATGGGACGAAGGCTGCGCAAGCGCGAAAAAGAGAATAGCGTCGTGTTGAAATATAATATTGACTCACGTAAACGCGCCTGGCAGCTTATGCAAGATGAGACCCTACCGGAACAGGATCGGGAGGAAATCCGTAAATTATATAACTCAGAAGATTGAGGCCCTCAATGGGGCTGTGTAGAAAGCTAAATGAAATAACAGACTGAGCCTGCCTACCGGCAAAGACAGGCTCGCGGAGTCCGCTAAAGTCAATTAAATAGCATTTCGACCGGAACGCGTAGTCCGGCTCAATGTGACAGAAGTGTCTTAGTTGGAGGCTTTTTACAGAGCCCCATCGAATTTGATTGGCCCGCGAACTTCAAACAGAATACGTCAAAGTCAAAAACTCATGCTCAAAAACTACTTTATTGTCGCCTTTAGGCACCTTAGGCGGCAGCCTGGATATGCCGCGCTGAACATCCTTGGCCTTACAATTGGCATTTTGTCCTGTTTTCTCATCGTGATGTACCTGCAGCAGGAGCTGAGCTTTGATGCTTATCACGAAAATGCCGATCAGGTGTACCGTGTTTCTTCCCGTATCAGCGAACCGGACGATGCCTTCAACTGGGCGACCACGCAACTGCCCCTGGGTCGGACGGTGACCGAGAAGTTTGGGGAGGTCCAGCAGTATGCCCGAATGCAACCACGGGGACGGACGACCGTGAGACAAGGGGAAAACACTTACTACATTGAAGACAGCTACCTCGCCGATTCCACGCTTTTTGAGCTATTCACCTTTGATTTTGTAAAGGGTGACCCTAGGTCTGCGCTAAGCGAGCCAAACAGCATCGTGCTCAGTGAATCCGAGGTGCAAAAGATCTTTGGCCGAGAGGATCCGATGGAGCAGCTGCTGGAGCTGGATGACAACTCGCTCAAGGTGACCGGTGTGTATCGCGATCAGCCCAACAATTCCCACTTCATCGCCAATGCAATGATCTCCTTCAATACCGTGCCTTATCACAATGCCGAGGCTTGGGGAGGATTTAACCTGTACACTTATCTGAAGCTCTTTCCCGGTGCGAATCCAAATACGGTACTGGATAAGTTGAACCAGGAGATCATGGACGAATATGTGGCGGTCATTTTTGATGAATACGAGATCGAAATCATCTATGACTTGATGAACATAAGGGATATCCATCTCCTCTCCGATTTTGAGGGCGAACCGCAGCCGCTGGGCAACATGGACTACATCTATATTTTCGCCGCGGTGGCCGTATTTTTAATCCTGATCGCCTGTATCAATTACATGAACCTTGCCACTGCCCGATCCATGAAGCGATCACTGGAGGTGGGTATCCGGAAGGTGATGGGGGCACAAAGAGGTACGCTGATTGGGCAGTTCATCGCCGAGAGTGTGTTGATCTCGTTGCTGGCCTTTGTGCTGAGTGTGCTACTGTTGCTGGTGATTGTGCCCTTGGTCAATAGTCAATTGGGCACTTCTTTTGATATCCGCTCGCTGATGACACCGCAAATGGGCCTGCTGGTCGTCGCAGTGTTATTGGTCACCGGTATCCTGAGCGGGTCCTACCCGGCATTTTACCTATCGGCCTTTCAGCCCATCAAAGCACTCAAGGGAGGAGCAGCCGCGAAAGGTGGCGGCAACAAATGGCTGCGTCGGGTACTAGTGGGCATTCAGTTTGCGATTTCCATCTTTATGTTGATCAGTACGCTGGTCATCTATGATCAGATGCAATTTGTCAGGAGCAAGGACCTGGGCTTTGACAAGGAGCAGGTTTTTACTTTCGCAATGACGCGTAGTACGCGGGAGCGATGGCCGGTGCTCAAGAATTTACTGCTGCAAAACACGCACATTACGGAAGCGGGTACGGCTTCGACCATTCCAGGTGGTGGTTACCCCAAAAACCTGCTACCCGTTGAAAATAATGAGGGAGTGATGACGGATTATGGCATCAACCTCATGTCCGTGGACTTCGATTACTTCAAAACCCTTGGCGTGGAGATGGTTGCAGGTCGCGACTTCTCTACAGCATATCCTTCGGATACGGCGACAGCGGTAATTGTGAACGAATCTATGGTGGCCAGGTTTAGCTGGGACGAGCCGTTGGGCAAGCGCTTTCAATACTCACGAGATAGTACCGTATTTCACCGCGTGATCGGTGTGGCAAAAGACTTTCATCATCGGTCGTTGTACGATCCGATTGAACCGCTGTTGTTTGTTCCTGAAGTCAATAATTCAAGGGTGCTAGTGCGGATCGATCAGAATGTGCCCGCAGCGCTACAGCATGCTGAGTCGAGCTGGCAAGAAGTATTTCCCAATCGACCTTTTGAGCCGATGTTTTTGGATCAGAACTTTCTAGAGTCTTACGAAGACGATCAGCTCCGAGGCACCTTATTTTTGTCATTTTCAATCACTATGATCGTGATTGCAGCGCTGGGATTGCTGGGCCTTGCCTCCTTCACGGCAGAGCAACGGACCAAGGAGATCAGCATTCGCAAGGTACTTGGAGCGACCACCTCCGGACTGATCTCGCTGCTGGTTGCAGAGTTTGTATGGTTGGTCCTTTTGGGAGCAGTTCCGGCGTTTGTATTCGCCTATTGGTTTGCCAGTGGGTGGCTCGAGAGTTTTGAGTACCATACGAATGTGAATTACTTTCTTTTCGTGTTAGTAACCGTAATCATTTTGTTGATAACGATGCTAACAACGGGGATACATGCTTTCAGGGCCGCGGTGACTAACCCATCTGAAAACCTGAAATACGAGTAGTCAGGTATGAAAATTGAGCATTTGGCGATCTGGGCAAAGGATCTGGAGGGCATGAGGGTATTTTATCAACAGTTTTTTGACTTCGAGTCGAACGACAT